>NZ_JBYTDY010000001.1:476689-521452 GCF_058791835.1 Paenibacillus sp. EB106-04-04-XG159
GTACATATCTGAGCGAAAGGTATAGCAGCGAGAAGGAGCGGAGAGGCGCATATCTGAGTGAATGGTATAGTAGCGAGAAGGAGCGGAGAGGCACATATCTGAGTGAACGGGATAACA
Source organism: Paenibacillus sp. EB106-04-04-XG159 (assembly GCF_058791835.1). NCBI lineage: Bacteria > Bacillati > Bacillota > Bacilli > Caryophanales > Paenibacillaceae > Paenibacillus > Paenibacillus sp. EB106-04-04-XG159. The sequence continues at coordinate 476,807 of NZ_JBYTDY010000001.1, forward strand.
GCGAGAAGGAGCGGGGAGATACAGATCTGAGCGAACGGGATAGTAGCGAGAAGGAGCGGGGAGGTACATATCTGAGCATATGGGATAATAGCGAGAAGGAGCAGAGATGTATATATCTGAGTGAACGGGATAGCACCAAGATGGGGCTATGGGGGAATCACCATTTTGTAGAGTAGAGCAAATAGTTTGAAGGTCGGGCAGGAAGATGGGCTTGCGCGTAGAAGTCGTAGAGAAGCCATAGAGCGCCCTAGATGGGCGAGAGAGAATATGAGATGAAGGTAGGTATCGGAGATGACTCAGCTTATCGTTGGAGATCGAAGTGTGCAGGTGCGCGGTATTTTGTTCGACAAGGATGGAACGATCCTGCAGTTTATAAGTTTGTGGGGGAACTGGGCGGAACAGGTGATGGACAGCTTGGAACGGGAGCTTCGCGCGGAGGGGGCGGAGCTTCCAGACCAGCCTGGATATATATTGGGCGTGCATCTGGATGAGCAGCGTCGGGTGACGGCGCATGATCGGTTCGGGCCGCTTGCTATGGGCTCGCCTACGCAGATGATTTCAATTGCGACGTATTATTTATACCGTGCGGGCGTTCCGTGGAATGAGGCGATGCGCCGCGCGAACAATTTGTTCGAGCATGCCAATGAGACGAACCTCGACCTTGCCCAGATTAGACCTGTTGCGGGAGTGGCGGATTTTCTGGAACGATGTGAAGCGGCAGGCTTGATTCGCGGTGTTGTAACTGCAGACGATAAAGAGCCCTCGAAGCAGCATCTAAGCAAGATGGGGATTCTGCATCATTTTAACTCTGTGGTTGGCGATGATTGTGTCACACATGGCAAACCATATCCGGATATGGTAGAGCTGGCTTGTCGAGAGCTTGGACTTGCGCCGCATGAAGTGGTTGTCATTGGTGACTCCGTCGGCGATATGGAAATGGGGCGAAGCGCGGGCTGTGCGCTTAATATATTTATTGATGAGGAAGGGTATTTTGAGCAGAAGCCGGATGCGGCGGATGTCATGATTCGTTCCTACCATGAACTCATATTGGAATAACAAAAGGGCTGCCAATCCCGCGTCATGCGGCTAGGCAGCCTTATTATTTAGGAAGAGGCGAGAGTAGTAGAGGTAAGTATTGCGGTCAGCTTCTGTTGAAATGCCTCTGCGCCAACGCGTAGGAAGAAGGAATGGAAGGTTTCGTCTTGCAGCCGCTCTTGCTTATAGAATAGTAGCAGCTGCTCTAAGACGGCTGGCAGGTCATCTGCTTTGACACGTCCCTTGAGCGTCGTATTGAAGCGGGCATTAGGCCCGAGAATGCCGCCTACCGCTATATCGAAAGCATCGACCATACCGTTCGGCGTCTTTACCAGCGCGCCCTGCAGGCCAATATCTGCAACATGCTTCTGACCGCAAGCGTTCGGACATCCAATAAAATGAATGCGCACCTTTTCGCCCAAATCCACATGTTCATCGAGGTACTCGGCAACTAGACGCGCGCGTTCCTTCGTCTCGACGACTGCGAGATTGCAGAACTCGTTGCCCGTACAGGAAACCGTTCGGCTCATGAATGGCTTCGGAAAAGGGGATAATCGCTGCAATACGGGTTCTGCCAGCACTTCATCTACAGCGTGATCAGGAATACCGCTGATTAAGATATTCTGAGACATGGTCGTTCGCAGGAAGCCATCGCCGTACTTCTCTGTGATATCAGCGAGAGCGAGCAGCTCGTTGGCGTCCAAACGCCCAACAGGCACGTTCAGGCCGAAATAATTCAAGCCAGATTGAGCCTGCGGATGAACGCCATCAAAGTAAGCGGCCTGCCAACCGACGATTCGATCAACTCCGGCGCGCTCTAGTGGCCCGACGATCTCTTCCAGCTTGGCAAGGAATCGCTCGACTCCCCAATCGGCAACCAGGAACTTCAGTCTTGCCTGGTGTCGCTTCTCTCGAAAGCCGTAGTCGCGGAAGATGGTCGTAACGCCTACCGCAATCTTCAATACTTCATCCGGCCTTGCAAATACATCAAGCCGTTTAGCGAGATACGGCTTCGCAGACAATCCGCCGCCCACGTGAACATGGAATCCAATCACTTCATGCCCATCGATAACCTTAGTTGCCGGTGAGAAGGCCAAGTCATTAATTTCCGCGTGCGCATTATTATAGATGTTGGATGAGATCGACATCTTGTACTTCCGCGGCAGATTAGAGAAGTCGCGGTTCAATAGGAAGAAGTCGTTTACCTCGTTAACAATCGCAGTGGTGTCAAGCAGCTCGTTCGGGTCTATCCCTGCGAGCGGGTTCCCTACGATCGTGCGCGGACAATCACCGCACGCCTCGTAGGAGTACAGCCCGACATCTTCTAACCGCTTGAAGATGTCGGGCAAATTCTCGACGCGCAGCCAATGGTACTGAATGGCCTGCCGCGTCGTCACATCAATGAGATCGCGCCCGTATAGATGGGCGATCTCGGCAAGTGCTCTTGCCTGGGCGGTTGTCATAATGCCGGAATTAATCCGAATCCGCATCATAAAATAACCGTCCTTAGGCTTCTGCTCGTATACGCCCGCCCATTTGAAGCGGGACTTGTCATCGTCAGGAATTCCCTCATAGCCTGTATTTGCATAAGTTTCAATAATGTCGCGGATGACGTCCAGCCCGTCTTTCTCCATTTTCATAAACTCGGTCTTGTTCAGTTTACCCGGATTCTGCATCCAAATAGGATCATAAGCCAATCTCATCCCTCGCTTTACAATTAATTCCGATAAGATTAATCAGATATGAAATTGATCTAATCGTATCACGTTTCCAACACCATGTAAATTACTGGAAGTCAAAATGGTTTATCAGTATTTTTGATGGGAGTCCCGCATATTGCTTATAATCAGCGTGTACTCGCCGTTAGCAGTGAAGATTGTCATGCAGATGCTAATTGCGATGGTTAACAAGTGACAAAAGTGTGGCAATCCTGTTAAAATTACAAAAATTAACTTGCATCAAAATCTGGTTAAATATAACATAGGAAAAGATAGGTAAAATGTGTCTATTAAGGGAGGTCGCATCATGTTTCTAGCAGAGGGGGCAGCAACAAGCCAGAGCTTGTTTCAGTGGTTTGATCTGATTATTATTGCCATTACGTTAATATTGGCATGGGCTGTCGTTCGCCAGATTAAGCAACGTCCTAAAAATTTGTTCGCGCTCGGCTTCGCCACAGTGAGCTTGCTCGCATTCCTGGTTGTTGATGTCATCATGATTAAAGGCTGGTAACCCGATAGCTTCTAGAAGATCGTAATTCATACATAATCATTCTGCTTCATGAATGGAGATTCATAAGTGCTGAAAGACTCTTTGATGATGGTATCAGGGAGTCTTTTATTGTATAGACAAGAACTTAACAATAGGTTATAAAAAGATAGAATATGGTTTAAGAGGAGAGTGCATCCATTGTTAAAAGCGGCTTCAAAGGACAATGCTGGACGTCATTTAGTAGGTCGATCCATGGGGTTAAGATTAGTAGCCATCACAGCAGCAGTTATGATGCTGTGTGCGCCTGTCTCCGTGTATGCGGAGTCGATTTCATTTCCTACGGTACAAGTAGATGGAAAGACTTATATTGAAGCCAATGCAGTAGCTGCAGCGGTTGGAGATAGTGGAGCTTATGATCCGGCCACTAAGAAGTATGTGTTGAATGTGAATTCCATACCATCTGTGGTGAAGAAAGTAAGCCCTTCTGTTGTAGCGATCATCGGTCAAGATAAGGAAATGATTAGCCTGGTTAAAGATCCGCGCGATGCCATAGTTCATGGAACAGGTGTCGTGATCCGAGAAGAAGGATGGATCGTTACCAATGCACACGTTATTAATGGAATGCAGAAGCCGCTTGTCGTGACTCCTGACGGTAAATCCTATTCTGTAACCAAAGCGTACTCGGACGAGCTTACCGATCTGGCGCTTATTCGAATCGATGCTAAAGGCTTGAAGCCCGCGACGCTAGCTCCAGCATCTCGCAAGACGGAAGTAGGAGAGACGGTGGTTGCCGTTGGAACGCCAGTATCCTTTACTCTGCAGAATTCCGTAACAGCAGGAATCGTGAGTGGCATGGATCGCGTAGTGGACAATGGATACAAACTGATTCAGACAGATGCGGCCATTAATCCAGGCAACAGCGGAGGACCGTTAATTAACATGGATGGCGAGGTTATCGGAATTAATACACTTAAATATTACGGTGAAGACATAGATAATATGGGTTTTGCGATTCCTGCGGATACGGTAAGGTGGGCAGTGGATCATTTTCTGAAATATGGGGAACTGAGACGGCCTTCCATCGGGATTGCGGTTGAAGAGAATTGGGCAGCCTCGGTTGGTCTGCCGACGGATCGCTCGTTGAAGATAACGAATGTCATAAGCCCACAAGCGAAGAAAGCGGGAATTAAAGCGGGCGACACGCTGCTCGAGGTTAATGGGCATGAAGTGCGCACCTTGGCCGACGTTAATGAAGCGCTAAAGGGACAGCTGCCTGGAGATACGGCGAAGCTTACGCTGCTCTCAAAAGGAAAGAAATCTACAGTGAATGTCACGCTAGGAAAAGTAGATAACTAGAACAATATGGATTCCCATAATATTCCGATATTATATGTGTAAGGCATTCAATATGAGATAAGGGTGAAAATACATATGTTCAAAGGGCGAAAGTGGCTGGCTGTTATCGCAGCATTGGCTTTACTGCTTGAAGGCGTAAGTTGGACAACTGTTGGTGCAACACGCGTTGAAGCTGCGGCAGCTTCGACGGTGAAGGAGCTGCGCTATAAGGTTGGCAGCGATCAGGCTGCTGTAAACGGAACTAATCTCAAGATTGCGAAGCCGTTTCAAGTGAATGGCAGCACATTGGTATCGATCAGCACGTTGAAGTCGGCATTTGGCATGACGTTAAAATGGACAGTACCTAATGAGGAATTTATACTTGCGGCAGGAAATCGAAAGATTGAGATGGTAGTCGGCGAAGTGTATGCGTTATCGAATAGAAAAGCGATTATGATGCCTGCTGAACCTGTTGTGAAAAACGGCAATCTGATGGTTCCGATTCGACCTGTCACAGAAGCTATCAATGCAACAATTAAACTAGGCGCTGGCGGTCAGACGATTGTGAGCTGGGATGCGAAGGAAGCGCAAGCAGATCTGTCGCGAGTGGGCAGCAGTGCTGATAAATGGTCGATCTTTCTTCCTGATGAGTGGTTATACGTGGATGATCAGGATGTCGGTCTGACAACATTTTCAGATACCAGCGGAGAGCAGTATGTGACTTTGGAAAAGGATTATATGATCGATGAGCCTGCGGACAGTACGGATCAGTTGATGGCAAACCTCATCAATGACGGTCTGTTCGAGTCCATGGAGATTATCACTGGTATTACGGGGAAAGTTGGAAACTATCCATATGCGCAAGTGACTGCGGCAGAATATTTGGAAGACGGCACATTAGATGAAGAGGTCATTTACCGAATCTATCAGGCGAATGGCATGAATTATTTGCTAAGCGCATATGGCGTGGATGCTGCGGCGATTGACGGCATGCTCAACAGCTTCCTTCCGGCGTATGTCTTGAGTGGAGTGCCAGCCAACCAGAAAGACCCTAATCAGCAAAGCGAACGAACTGTAGCTTATGACGATTACGGTGTTGCAGTGACGCTGCCGGTAACCTGGACAACGGATACGGAGTATGGCTATGCACAGTCGCAGTACGGGATGTCTCAATTCCAGATTAGCATGCAGGACGCTAAGGGCCTGACTGCTGCACAGGTCGTGAAGGCACGCAATGATTATGCTGCTCGTACCTATCAACCAGGTGTAGTGAAGCTCATAGAGGAGAAGCCATATAAGCTTGCCGATGGCAAAGAGGGCATACTGCAGCGCGTGGTTATGAATGAAGGCAAGGGCAAGTATACTCAGTATGTGCTGTACATCGTTGATGGCGGCTACAACTTGAATTTGTTTATAACGGATAGCTATGCCGAGGATGGCACAAGTGATGCAGCAGAACAGATTCTCAAGTCAATCAAGATTGACGTCTCCAAGCTCAAAGATTCATTTGGCACTTTCGGTTACATGGAATCGTGGGATGCGGTGACGAAGCATGAACTGAAGGATCTATCAGCATCTATCGAACTTCCTAAGGCTTGGCATGCAATGGAACAGCAGGAGGAAGGTTTGTACGGATTCGAGCCTCCGTTTGGCGATCTGCTGGGTATATTCAAGTATGAAGATACGAGTTTGTTGGATGTAAAGCTGATTGATGAAGAGGGCTTCGCGGAGCATGATATGGTCTACAACAATGTCCTGGACGAAACGAAAGTGATCAACGGCCATAAGGTGCGGATCTTGAAGTACGATTATAAGTTTGACCGCGACGATTTTGAGCGTATCTGGCATGCTGCCTATGTAGAGGCAGGATCAGATGTAATCGCAATATGTATCCGTGACTTTAAATCAAGTTATTCCGAGAATGTAGAGAAGCAGTTCCTAAAGGCGATTGAGTCGTTCAAGTTGGTGAAGTAGTCGTGCGGGTATGAATGCAGAAGAGCATCAGAAAGCGTATATAGGAAACAGGTTGGTTAAAGGAGGAATCTCGCGAGGGATTTCTCTTTTTTTGGTGCGAGTTTGGGAGTGGTTGTTAATTGTGAAACATTTCATAGTCAAGGAGGTAGATTAGCGCTATGGAATGGGGTAAACTGTATTATTGGAGCTCTCGAGAGAGCACTTTAACGGAGGTTAATATGGATACGATGACGATTCAACGTGAAGATATAGAGTTGTTGGCGCCTGCGGGCGACTGGGATTGTATGCGTGCGGCGGTGGCGAATGGCGCGGATGCGATATTTTTTGGCGTTGAGAAATTTAACGCGCGTGCGCGTGCGAACAATTTTCGGATGGATGAGCTGCCTGAGATTATGTCGTATCTGCACAGCTATGGAGTGAAGGGCTTCCTGACGTTCAACATTCTCGTATTCGAGGATGAGCTGAAGGATGCGCAGCACTTGATTGAGGTGTGTGTAGAGGCAGGGGTAGATGCGGTTATCGTGCAGGACTTGGGCTTGGTGAAGATGATCCGCGAGATCTCGCCGGACTTCCCGATTCACGGCTCGACGCAGATGACGATTACTTCTCCTGAAGCGGCGGAGTTCACGAAGCCGTATGGTATGGAGCGGGTTGTACTTGGGCGTGAGAACAATCTGAAGCAGATTCAGAAAATAGGCGAGGAAGCGAAGCTGCCGATGGAGGTATTTGTCCACGGCGCGCTGTGCGTATCGTACTCGGGACAATGTCTGACGTCCGAGATGTGGGGCGGCCGTTCGGCGAATCGCGGCGAGTGCGCTCAGGCATGCCGCCTGCCGTATGACATGATGGTCGACGGCGAGCATCACCCGATGGGTGATGTGACTTACCTGCTGTCGCCGAAGGACTTGGCGGCGATTGACATCGTGCCGGAGCTGATCGAGGCGGGCGTGACTTCGTTCAAGATCGAAGGCCGCATGAAGCAGCCGGAGTATGTAGCGAACGTGGTGAGCAAGTATCGCAAGGCAATAGATGATTATTTCGATGGCAAGTGGACGGGCCCGTCTAAGGAAGATGTGCGCGAGCTGCAGCAGAGCTTCTCGCGGGGCTTTACGCACGGCTTCCTGAAGGGCACGAACAATAAGCAGCTCGTAGACGGCACGTTCCCGAAGAGCCGCGGCGTGTATCTGGGCCGCGTGGAGCAGGTGTTGCGCGATGGCGTCGTGTGCAAGCTGGAAGCGCCGTTGAAGCGCGGCGACGGCATCGGCTTCGATGCGGGTGATCCGACGCAGAAGGAAGAAGGCGGACGCGTGTATGACGTGCGCCGCAAGGGCGTGAAGCTGGAGGGCGAAGCCGAGGAAGGCTGGATCGTGGACATCGTGCCGGGGCGCAATGATGTGAACTTGCGCCGCGTGAAGGTTGGCGATCGGATCTGGAAGACGAGCGATCCCGCGCTAGAGAAGCGGATGCGCGCGACATTTGAGACGGAGAAGCCGTATCGGGTATTCCCGGTGCATGTGCGCGTGGAGGGCCGTGTAGGTGAGCCGCTCCGTACATGGTGGACCGATGTGCCTAAGGGCACGACGGTGCAGGTGGATTCGGAGCTGGCGCTGGAGGAAGCGCAGAAGCGCCCGATGGATAAGGCGCTGCTGGAAGAGCAGCTCGGCCGCTTAGGCGGCACGCTGTATCAGCTCGAGCAGCTGGACGTTGCCCTGGAGGGCAACGTGATCGTGCCGATGCGCGAGCTGAATGCGATTCGCCGCCGCGCGGTTGAGGCGTTGACCGGCGAGCGGCCGAAGCCGCCGGTGTACGTGAAGCATCGCGCAGCGGACGCGTTTAGCGACGCCGTGGTGGAACACACGGCTGTGCCACATGGCGCTGCGCGACTGACCGCGCTGTGCCGCACCTTGGAGCAGGTGCAGCAGGCGGTGAAGACCGAGGCGGCGATGATATACGCCGACTTCGAGTTTATTAAGCAGTTCCCGGCGGCGATCGAAGCGTGCCGCGCGGCGGGCAAACCGATTGCGCTGGTAACACCGCGCATTCATATGCCGAACGAGAACGGCTACCATAAGAACATCCTGAAGCTGAAGCCGGATGCCGTTCTCGTTCGCAATACGGGCGCCTTGCAGTTTTACATGCAGGCGAAGGCGGAGTGGGAGCAGGCTCAAGCGGAAGCAGGCGCGAACGCTGACGCTGTTGAGCCCTTCCCGCAGTTGATCGGCGATTTCTCACTGAATGTAGCGAATCACAAGGCCGTTCAACTGTTCACGGAAGCGGGATTGGATCGCATCACGCCTTCCTATGACCTGAACATTCAGCAGATGGTAGATATGCTGCGCAATTCGGATACGACGATGCTCGAGATCGTCATCCACCAGCATCTGCCGATGTTCCATACCGAACATTGCGTGTATTGTACGTTCTTAAGCGAAGGAACGGACTTTACCAACTGCGGCCGCCCGTGTGAGGAGCATCGCGTTTCCTTGCGTGACCGTATCGGCATGTCCCATCCGGTCCGCGTGGACGAGGGCTGCCGCAACACGGTGTACAACGCCATCGAACAGTCGGGTGCGGAATACTTGTCGCATTTCCTTGAACTGGGCGTTGGTACCTACCGCGTGGAATTCCTCGAGGAGACGGCAGAGCAAGTCTCCGAGGTCCTCGATCTCTATACCCGCGCGCTGCGCGGCGAGATTAGCGGCACGCAGGTGTGGCGCAAGCTGAAGGCAACGAACCAGCTCGGCGTAACGCGCGGGCAGCTGGTGAAGTAACTTATGATAAGCGATTGCGTGGATGATGAGTCCGCGCAATCGCTTTTTTTATAGTTGTAAAGTATTTGCAGTGGAATAGCATGCTTGGGCGATTCGTATCATGTATAATTGAAGCAGTGCTGAAGCGCTTATAACATAACATGACGCGGAGGAACCCATGAAGATTCGTAAAGCGATTATTCCTGCTGCTGGTCTCGGTACCCGATTCTTGCCGGCTACGAAAGCTATGCCGAAAGAGATGCTTCCGATCGTCGATAAGCCGACCATACAATACATAGTGGAAGAGGCTGTAGCGTCTGGTATTGAGGACATCATTATTGTTACAGGTAAAGGCAAACGTGCGATAGAGGATCATTTCGATAATTACTATGAGCTCGAGCATGCGCTGCTTGAGAAAGAAAAAATATCGCTGCTCGAAGAGGTGCGCAGATCCTCTGAAATGGCGAACATTCACTATATTCGTCAGAAAGAACCTCGCGGGCTAGGACATGCGATATGGTGCGCCCGCAAGTTCATCGGCAACGAACCGTTTGCCGTGCTGCTGGGGGATGATATGGTAGAGTCAGATACTCCATGCCTGCGGCAGATGATGGATGTCTACGATGATTATGAATCCACTGTAGTCGGAGTTCAGCCTGTACCTTGGAAAGAAGTCCATCGTTATGGTGTAGTTGCAGGAGAACAGTTAACAGAACGGATTATGCGCTCGGATCGTTTGGTAGAGAAGCCGCCTGTTGACCAAGCGCCTTCCAACTGGGCGATTATGGGGCGTTATATCTTGACGCCGCGTGTCTTTGAATTGCTGGATCAGCAAGAGGCGGGTGTGAACGGTGAGATTCAATTAACCGATGCCCTTGCTAAGCTGGGAATGGAGGAGCAAGTTCTGGCTTATCATTTTACAGGCCATCGGCATGACGTGGGAGAGAAGCTAGGCTTCATCGAAACGACAATTCACTATGCATTGCAGCGGCCGGAGCTAAGAGAGGATCTGCTGCGCTATATGGCAGAGAAGCTAAAAGAAGCTCAATTGTTAACGAACTAATCATCGTTATTGATAGGGACAGACCCGCATTCTTTAGGAGGAGTGAGGGTCTGTTCTTTTTGATTGACATAAGAAGAGGGAAGCTCAAGTCGCATGACGACAGGGGCTTCCCTTCTGTGTATTTCTCGTACTATTTAATTGGTGTATTGATAATCTTTTCAATTTCTTTCGCTTCTTCTGGGTTGAATGAAATCAGCTTATTATAAGCAGCTTCATCCCTAGCGCCAAGGATCTCAGACATGGCAATGTACCAACGATGCAGCTCAATATTGCTCATATCAGAAGTATCATCTAAGTTAATAAGCTGCTCTTGCAGACGCGGCTTCATAATGTCGTACGCTTCTTGCGTCTTACCGTTCAAGTAGTAGATCTGTCCAACATGTAGAGCAACTTTCGGTGTGATTTCAAATGCTCGACCTTGCAGCTGCCCCTCTGGAAGAGTCTTGAGGTACTCCATGCCATCTTCAATATATTTCAGCAAGTCCATCACGACGTTGGAATACTTATCAACTTCCGCTTGATCACCAACTGACATGTAGGCTAGACGTGAAGCTGAACGCATGTAACCTTCAATCCACTTGATGTTCCAAGGATAACGGTTCAAGTTCTGCTCGTAGACGCTTAAGATTTCTTTCTCAATATTTTTAGTGGAGTATAGATTGATTAGTTGAACGTACAGGTTCATACTGTTCGGTTCATACTTCAGCGCTTCCTGCAGTAAGTTATAAGATGCATCATAGTAGGATTCATCTTGTGTCTGCTTATAAATTTGGGTCAGCAAGTTAGCTTTTAAACTTACATAATCCGGGTGATGCGGTCTTATGCTTAGTGCTTTATCAAGCGGTGCTGTAATCACATTATAATCGTTGCTAGTTTGAAGATTGACGGTTGCTTGCTTGTATCCATTAGTAGCAGATATAAACGTTATGGATGTGATCAGCAATACAACAGCTAGAAGACCGATGAAAACACTAAGCGATGTTCGGAGTGTCTTTGGCTGCCACTTTATCTTCTTCAGAGGCTTATGATCAATAGATGCAGTCATTGCGCCTAAGCATATAAATACTAATATAGCTATATATACAAAACTCATATTAAAGTCCATCACACTATGAACAAGAATAGACACAGCTATGATGAAATATGGGAAGTAGCTATCGCGTTCCTCTTGTGTAGCTCGTATAAAGGTACGTATATACTGATAAAAAATAGTAAATAAGAAAATGGCAAAGATAAGGAATCCAATGATACCGACTTCAACCAGATACTGCATGTAAAAGCTGTGAGCTTGTCTTGAAGTATAAGGGTTGTTCTGATACTCTTCGTACATAGCTGCCCATGCACCGCCGCCAGCACCAATCAGCGGGTAATCAGCGACAACTTTGGCTGAATCCTTGTAGAATGTGACCCGTTCCAATACACTGTGCTGGTTAAGATTAATCGTTTCAAGACGAGCTTGGATGCTATCAGGAAGCACATTCTTAGCACTTGTTCCCGTGAATACAAACAGCAGCAATCCTCCTAAGATCATTCCACCTATTGGAAAAAGGAAACTACCCCAGTTCTTAGAAGTTAGACCACTGAACTTGGCTTCCAACCATGGCGATACCCAGCGTTCCAATGCATATGAGATCGCCGCTGATATGGCGGAACCAATTAGAATGAATGCCCAGCCCTTTAAGGATTGTGAGTAGCTGAATGTTTCCTGTACAGCCAGTCCGAGCTCTGTAACAGGATTCATAATTATCAGCGTAACCATTCCACTTACAGCTAGATGAAGGATCCACATCAACTGACGATGCGGCTTTAAGAGTACGAGCAGTATAACGAAAACAACTGGCAGAAGCACTAAACCGCTGCGTGATAGAGTTAAGAATATAGATAAAATGATCGGAACGAGCATAAAGCTATGTAGAGCCTTCTCCCACCATCTACGCGCGACACCTGTCATGAATAGGGCAGTGAACAAGAATGCCATTAAGTAAGCTGCGTATGTATTTGCGTACTGGAACACAGAAGTGAGACGCTGGCCATCGACTGTAGGTAATACAGCTTCGTTAAACTTACCATCCGGGCCAAATGGAATGAACCAGCCCAGTATGACACTAAGCCATTTCGTGCTATTTAGCCAATGCAGCAGACCAAATGCTACGATGCTGTAGGCTGTACCTATGATAATCCATTGCATAATTGTATTTACTCGTTTATCTTCAAACAAGTATGCCGAAATCGTATAGAAGATAAAGTACGTACATGTGATTAATAACATATTGGTAGCTGAAGAACTAGAGACAGCAGTTATTAAAGACAGTAAGTAGCTTCCGGGTATCAATACGCTTAATGCGACTAGAATTGTCTTTGTATTAACTTCTTTGAATGCTTCCCTAAGGAAAGGAATAGATACCAGTGCGATTACGGATGTCATCAATACCGCGATAAAAATAGGCTTATCAAAATTCCACGCCAGTCCATTAAATAAGGCGACTTGGTAGGGAGCCCACACTAGAAATAGACCAATCATCCAGACTAGAATCTTGCTTTCCAAGGGCTGCGGCGTACTACTCTTAGAATTTTTAGCAGATTTACTTGCCTTGCTGCTATAACCATACTGTGACATGTTTATGTTACACTCCTCTTCTGATGTGCATTTAACACAAATTCGTTTATACGCTCAATAAATTGCTGCTTATTAAAGGTGTGCGCATGTTGCTGTATATGAACAGAGTCAAATTCGATACTCGAGATATCTTGCACGCGTTGTACAACAGATGTGACAGTGGGTTCTTCGAAGAACAGTCCAGTTTCACCTTGAATTACAGTTTCGAGCGCGCCGCCTTTACCGTATGCTAGAACAGGTCTGCCAGATGCTTGAGCTTCAAGAGGAGTTATTCCAAAGTCCTCTTCTCCTCCTAAAATGAAGGCGCGGCAGCGTGAGTAGTATTGAGCAATTACTTCATCGGATTGATAACCCATAAAAGTAATAGTTGAGCCTGCCAAGCTTTCTAGACGCTTACGATCATAACCATCTCCGATGATAACTAGCGGCCACTTTAACTGATTGAATGCCTCAATGATCAGATCGATTCGCTTATATGGAATAAGACGGGATACGATTAAGAAGTAATCCTCTATTTGATCGGACCGTGTAAATTGTTCTGTAGAAACCGGAGGGTGAATGACAACCGATTCTCGTCCGTAATATTTGTGGATCCGTTTGGCGACATTGTTAGAATTAGCGATAAAATAATCCACCCGCTGCGCTGTTGCTTGATCCCACAACCGAATCTTGTGCAGCACTCGCGGCAGCACAAACTTAAATATTGGGTTGCGAAGCTCTGCCATGTACTGATGGTACAGATCCCAAACATATCGCATTGGGGTATGGCAGTAGCAGACGTGAGTCTGGGATGTATTCGTTATTACTCCTTTGGCAAATGCGCTTGAGGTGGATAAGACAACCTCATACTCACGCAGATCAAACTGCTCAACTGCTAGTGGTAACAGTGATAGCATTTTCTTATAATGTTTCTGGGCTAGCGGCAGCTTTTGCACAAATGAGTTTCGGATGTCGGCATGCTTAAACGATTCTGGCATCTTGTCCAGATTGGAGATCAACGTATAGATTGGTGACTCTGGATAGCGCTCCATAAACGCTTCCAATACTCGCTCAGCACCACCGTGCTGATTGATATAATCATGGACTATGGCTAGGTTCATGTCATAACTCCTACATATTATTTTCTGGAATCCATCACTTGTTGATATACAGCAGCTGTAATCTCAGCAGTATGATTCCAACTATATAAGCAGGCTCTGTCAAGAGCTTGTTGTTGTCTCTTCTGATACAAGGATTCATGGTGAATAATCTCAAATATCTTATCCGCCCATTGATCAGGCTCGTGAGGACTGCATAAGAGATCAGGTGTCCCGATAATTTCAGGAATAGAGGACACATTAGATCCGATAACAGGTGTTCCACATTTCATCGCTTCTACTAATGGTAATCCGAATCCTTCGTACCAAGAAGGCATAGCCAGAAGAGCAGCCTTGTTATAGATAGCAGGAAGATCCCCGTCTGGTATATAACCTGTAAAATGAATATCGTCATTCAGATGGTGTTGCTCAATATATTCGTATAACGAAGATGTCCGCCAGCCTTTTGCCCCAACGATGACAAGCTTATAATCAGTATGATAACGCTGCTGCATTATATGAAAGGCTCTAGCTAGTGTTAATAGATTCTTACGGGCTTCTATTGTACCGACGTATAGTATATACCGATCTGGGAGCCCGTGTTTCTTAATAACCTTATCGATAGATTCATTCTCTAAAGGTTGGAATTGATCATCAGCCGCCAAAGGTGTAACGGTTATTCGATCGGATTCTATGTTCAATAATTCCATAATATCCGACTTTGTAGCTTCAGATATAGCTAAGATATGATCAGCATTCTTTGCGCAATAGGGTACCCATTTCATATGGTGATTGTAAATTTTTTGACTTGTTGTTTCAGGATACCGCATAAAGGCTAAGTCGTGAATGTTAATGATATGGCGCTTATGCTTTATCGGCATATAGGTAAAGTTTGTTCCATGAAAGATGTCAAAAGGTGACGAAGATTGAAAGTCATAAGGGAGACTGTACAACATGTTCGGTCTCATCAGACGCCTGATCACCTTATATGGATAACGACTATTATACATGCAGAAATGATCACGTGAGATTGGATACACTTCACGCTTCTTGGCAATCTGATTCAGACCTACTGTTACGTTCAAGTGTTGTGGAAGGTGCTCAATTAATTTAGCTGTGTAGCGGCCTATCCCTGTTAAAGGTCCAACAAGAGGCTGGCCATCAATGCAAATGTTCATTAATAAGCTCCTTCTCCCTTAAGCACAACAGGTACCGTTTTTAAAAGGATCTTGATGTCGAGTGCTAAACTCCAATTTTCGATATAATACACGTCAAGATTCATCCACTGCTGGAAGGATAGATCACTGCGACCGCTAACCTGCCATAAGCCTGTTATACCAGGGAGTACCTCTAGCCGTCGCCATTCCCAGTCACTGTAATGTTCAACTTCCATCTCAAGCGGCGGTCTCGGACCAATAAGGCTCATATCCCCCTTAAGGACGTTGAGCAGCTGAGGGAGCTCATCGATTGAATACTTGCGGATAAAGCGACCTACTCTTGTGATGCGAGGGTCATTCTTCATCTTGAATGCTATTCCTTCAACCTCATTCTCCTGAGCCATCTTTGAAATCATCTGATCTGCATTTTGCACCATTGAGCGGAACTTGTACATGTGGAACAGCTTTCCATTCTTCCCCACTCGCGTTTGTTTATAGAATATAGGCCCCTTTGATTCACATTTGATACAGATAGCTGTAATTAACGTGATTGGCAGTGTTAGAACAAAGGCAATTGTCGTTAGCGTATAATCAACCAATCGCTTTAACCATAAGCCATATCCGCGCATCGGTGTACGCACAAGTGATACGGTAGGCAGTGAATTAATATTGCCGACCTGTACCGTCCCCAATACTAGATTAAACATATCTGGGATTACTTTGATCTCAATCGGCGATTTGCGGAAGTCAGCAATAATAGATTGTACTAGCGGTCTTTCGGATGGAATGGTGATTATAATTTCATCAGCCATTAGATTACTGTTGAATATTTCACGAACCTTTCCTGTTGGCCCGAGACAGGGAACACCAGCGATTGATTCTTCGACAGAATCGTCTATGTATCCAACAACATGATAGCCAAGCCACTTGTGCTGCTGAAATTCTTCAATCAGGGAAGTGCCTACCTTTCCAGCGCCAATGATAACTACGGAGCGGGAAAGAATACCACTTTGATTCAAGCTCAGATAAAGTTGACGTTTAAGGAAACGTAAGATCACATTTGTTCCAATCGCTGAGAACCAGAACAGGATAATGACGATTCGTGACAAGTCGGATAGCTTAAACAAGAAGCCCAATCCAACTGCTAGAACAATAGCATAAGATAAAGCCCGGGTAGATTTGAGGATCTCATCAATTAGACCGGAAGTTGCGATAAAGGTGTGCAATCGATATTTATACGTCAGGAACCCATAAATCACAGTAAAGATTAAATAGAAGTATAAATAATTGGAGAAACGAGGATTAGCCAACTCAAAAAGCTCGAGCGGCACGTTAAACTCCAAGTGAATCCGCCAAGCATAATACAGAAAGTAGATAAGGGTGAGTGCTAGACCTTCAAGAGCTACGAATAAGATGGACAATAGATTAATAGTCATTCGCTTGCTCTCTATTTTTTTATTCAATTCAATGGAAGGTAAGAAGGTATCCTGCTTTCGTTCCTTAGCGTACATATATTCCACTGCAGCTTCCTCCATATGTTAGTGTTTATTACAGTACTATTGCAAATATATATATGTAGAATTTTGCATGATTTATTGTTACGATGATAGATATATGTGTCGAGCTTCATTAATTATAACTCTTTTTGTAGGAATTAGGTATCATATGGCGAATGTTACATTGTATATTGAAAATATAGTAAATTATAATAGATATTTGGGATATTAAACAACGGAGGTATTTTAATATGACGATTACGGCAGTCATTATGGCTGGTGGTAAGGGAGAACGTTTTTGGCCGAAGAGTCGGACGAACTTGCCCAAACAGTTTTTAAATATCTCAGGCAGCAAATCGATGATACAGCAATGTGTCAGCCGCCTGCAAAAGTTTATACCTATTAAACAGGTATTTGTAGTAACGAATGAATCATATGCCGAGTTAATAAAAGCTCAAATTCCGTCGTTGCCAGTTGAGAATATCATAATTGAACCAGTGGGACGGAATACAGCCCCTTGTATTGGGCTTGCATCTATTATTATCGAGGATCGTTATCCTGATAGCACCATGGTTGTCCTGCCATCAGATCATATCATTAAGAATGAGGATGAATTCCTTAACATACTTGAAACTGCTTCAGAAGTGAGCCAGGAAGGCAAGAATCTGGTCACACTGGGCATTGAGCCTACATATCCTGAGACAGGTTACGGTTATATTGAAAGTACCAATATTATAACACCAGTAAATGGTCTCCAGGTTCACAAAGTAGATAAATTTGTCGAAAAGCCAGATCTTGATACAGCAACTTCTTATCTAGAAGCAGGTAATTATTATTGGAACAGCGGTATCTTTGTATGGAGAACTGATGTTATAAGAGGGTATATTCAAGAACATATGCCCCGGGTTCATGATCTATTAGAAACGATGAAAGTCGCTTTCCAAGACGAAGATAGAAATGAAGTTATTCGTCGGGAGTTCCCTAAGATGCCGGATCAGTCTATCGATTATGGAATTATGGAGAAAGTACAAGATATCTATGTTATTCCTTGTTTGTTCGGATGGGATGACGTTGGAAGCTGGACAGCTCTAGAACGGATTAATGAGCTTGATGAGAATGGCAATGCTGTAAACGGGAACACACTTAACATCGATACTAAAGGCTGTATCATCGAAAGCAACGGCAAATTAATCGCGACACTTGGCGTTGAGAATCTTATCATAGTTGAGACGGATGACGTCACATTAATATGTACAAAGGACAAAGCCCAAGAAGTAAAATCACTTATTAAAGAACTTCGCATTCAGAAATTAGAGCATTATCTATAATAAGTTTATTTTGAAGGAGAAATATAAAGTGGAAAAACGCGCGCTGATTACCGGTATTACAGGACAAGATGGATCATATTTGGCAGAGCTATTGTTAGGAAAAGGATATAAGGTATTCGGTCTTAAAAGAAGAACGAGTGTACCTATTATGGAGAACATTGAACACATTAAAGACCAGATTGAATTCATCGATGGTGATTTGAATGATCTAAGTTCTTTGATTCAGGCTGTTACGATTACTAATCCAGATGAAGTATATAACTTGGCGGCGCAGTCATTTGTCGGGACATCTTGGGTGCAACCTGCACTGACTGGTCAGGTTACAGCATTAGGCGTAACAAATATGTTGGAGGCTGTTCGTATTGTGAAGCCTGAAGCACGATTCTATCAAGCTTCTAGCAGCGAGATGTTCGGTAAAGTAGTAGAGACTCCACAGAAGGAGACGACTCCCTTCTATCCACGTAGCCCGTATGGTGTAGCTAAAGTATATGGTCATTGGATTACAGTTAACTACCGTGAAAGCTTCAATATGTTTGCTTGTTCTGGAATTCTGTTTAATCATGAATCTCCACGTCGCGGCATTGAATTCGTAACTCGTAAAGTAACTGATGCAGTAGCACGTATCAAGCTTGGTCTACAATCTGAGCTTCGCATGGGTAATCTGGATTCCAAACGTGATTGGGGCTTTGCAGGTGACTATGTAAAAGCAATGTGGTTAATGCTTCAGCAAGATACTCCTGATGATTATGTTATCTCTACTGGAGAGACACATACAGTCCAGGAACTAGTTGAAATTGCATTTAGTCATGTTGGATTGAATTGGGAAGATCATGTAGTCATCGATCCGAAATTTGTGCGTCCAGCAGAGGTGGATTTGCTGCTTGGTGATTGTACTAAAGCGAAAGAGAAGCTTGGCTGGGAACTGGAAGTAGGGTTCGAGGAATTAGTCAAGATGATGGTTGATCATGATCTGAAATGTTTACAAAAAGAGTAGGTGGGCTTTATTGCGTTCGGTGCTAATCACAGGTATAACGGGATTTGTAGGTAAACAGTTAGGTCGATATTTGAAGACTAAGGGTTATTATGTAACAGGTACTTCGAGAACTGAGATCAGTATGGATTACTCTCAATTTTCAGATGAGATGAAACTAGTTAACTTGAATGACTATGATGAAATAATCGCAGTATTAACTATAGTAAAGCCTAACTTTATATTTCATCTTGCTGCAGAGAGTAATGTGAAGAGATCTTGGGAAAACCCACATAAAGCTTTCGAGTCGAATGTGTTAGGTACAATTAACCTTTTGAATGCTGTAAAGGATAGTCATATTAAAGCACGTGTAATTACAATAGGATCATCAGAAGAATATGGCTATCACCCAAATATGTCATTTCCAATAAATGAAGATTCTCTAACGAATCCACTTAATCCATATGGACTATCAAAACTAAATGTTTCATATCTAGCGAAACAATATTATAAGGCATATGATATGGATATTATTCATGCAAGACCGTTTAATCATATAGGTATTGGTCAAAAAGAAGGGTTTGTAGTACCTGATTTTTCATCTCAAATTGCAAAAATAGAATTGAATATGATGGAACCAATTATTAAAGTTGGTAATTTGGAAGCACGACGTGACTTCATTGATGTTCGAGATGTAATTAATGCTTATGAGAAACTCATGCTAGAGGGTAAATCAGGGGAAATCTACAACGTATGTTCTTCTCAAGCCATTTCAATTCATGCAGTGTTGACATCGCTTATCTCAATGTCAAGCGCTATGATTGAGGTGTCAATTGACCCTGAAAGAATGAGGCCTATTGATATTCCAATTTATTACGGTGATAATACAAAACTTATTAATACAGTATCATGGAGCATTAATCATTCACTTGAAGAGAGTTTAAAGCTCGTATTGGATGAACAAAGGGAAAAATACAAAAAGTTGGTGTAAGACATTGAACATTTCGTTTATATTGTGGGATATGGTGAAGAGAGATTTTAAAAACAAATATGCGGGATCCAGTTTAGGTTTCTTGTGGAATCTCTTGACACCTTTTGCGTTTATTTTGATCTACACTTTAGTATTCTCGCAGATTATGGCTGGAAGGCTTCCTGATTATAGTGGGGAGTTTGATTATAGTATTTATTTGAGCGCCGGGATACTAGCGTGGACTGTTTTTAGTAATACCCTAATAAGGTTACAGAATTCATTTCTTGAGAACTCAAATATTGTAAAAAAAATCAAGTTCCCGAAAATATTCGTTCCAATCTCAATTGCATTATCATCGCTAATCGAAATATTTATTAATTATATTATCTTCATCATTATAATGCTAGTTGTTGGAAAACCACTAGACTGGAGTTACTTATACTTAGTATATGTGCTATTTATGCTGCAGTGTTTGTGCTTAGGTATAGGCCTGATTCTCTCAGTAATGACGGTTTACTTTAGAGATCTAACCCAGTTCTTTTCAATATTTATAACAATGTGGTTTTGGATGACCCCAGTAGTCTATGTAGTGGATATTCTTCCTCCATCATTCGCATCTATAATACAATTCAACCCAGTATACTACTTTACTACAGCGTTACAGATAAATGTACTTGACCAAACCATTGTGAATTTCACTCCAATTTTATTGATTTCTTCTATAGCATTAATTGCTGGGGTATTATTCTATAGAGTATCAAGCCGTGACTTGGCTGATCTACTCTAAAGAAGGAAGGTGGGCAATATGAATCAGATCAATAGTGAGTTGGTTAAACAAAGAATTAAAGAACGTATTCTCTACGGTGTTTCACAAGAGTTGAATGACATCCAAGTAAGTGGACAGTCCCTACATGACATGGAGTATAACTCCAATATTACCGATGTTGTGTTTTTCTCGAACAGGAAAGTGTTCGGGAAATATATAGTCGCAGTTAAAAGACTGCTTCGCAAACTCTTATCTCCGATACTTAACAAACAAAATGATTTTAATACGAATACGGTAAGGGAAGTTCATAAGATATATAATGTTCTCGAAGATTCTCAACGAAAGATGATTGATCAAATTACTGAGACTATATATGAGGTTTATAGCATTAAGGAATTAGATCAAAGAATACAAATCGAACGTTCTGAACTAGATTCTATCAGACTTGAACTGGAGGAAGAGAGAAGGAGTCTGCAAGAAATGCGAGACATACTTCAAAACAAAACGAATGAGCTGTATTCACTTATGGACAATATTAAGATGGATTATTCAACTCACTTATCTAGAATTTATGAGAATATAGGGGAATTTGAATTTTCTCGGGGTAACTATGAAAAAAGTTACTACTTATATTTAAAGGCCCTCGGAAATTCTTCTATAGATGAAAAACTAGAGGAAAGAACAGTGGATGTATTTAAATTAGTTAATAGAAATGGGAATAATGATCATGAAGCAATATAATGCAGAGATCACAGTGTTAAAACAAGATGTCATTTTTTTTGAAGACAGTATAAATTCAATAGAATTATTATTAAAAAATTGTGGTTCAGAGACCTGGAATGCTTTCGATACGATCAATCCAGTTACTTTAGGCTGCTTATATGTTCAAGAGGACGGAGATAAAATAGAAGGTTTTCGAACGAAGTTTCCATACAACATCTTACCAGGTGAGAGTGTAGTGATAAAAGCTAACTTCGATTCACGAAAAGTCAATCGATATACTCATTTAATATTTGATTTGGTCCATGAGCAGATTTCGTGGTTTAAAGATTATGGATCTTCTCCACTTGAACTAGATCTGGCTTTATTGCGATTTTCTGTTCCAAAATATCAAATGGATTCTGATGTTGCTGTTAGGTGTGTTAACATCTCAAAAAAGTTTAAGTCATATCCTACTCAGATGCATAAATTCATTGAAGTTGCGAGTATGGGAACTGTAAGTAGGCATACAGAACATTGGGCATTAAAGGATATATCTTTTAATGTAAAAAAGGGAGAAACCTTTGGGATAATTGGCTTTAATGGATCTGGTAAAAGTACTTTACTTAGCATTCTTGCCCAAACCAAACATCCTACTATAGGAGGATTCGAGGTGAAAGGCAGAATTGCTGCTTTGCTAGAGCTTGGTGCAGGATTTCACCCTGAATTAACAGGTAGAGAAAATATAATATACAACAGTCACATGTATGGTATGTCTAGTAATGAAATACAAAAAAAGATGGATAGTATTCAGGATTTCGCTGGTATTGGTGCTTTTTTTGAAAAACCAGTGAAAAATTATTCTAGTGGAATGTATGTCAGATTAGCATTTGCGCTCGCCATACATGTGGATCCAGATGTTTTAATTATCGATGAAGCTTTAGCTGTCGGTGATGAAGTGTTTCAGCGAAAATGTTATGCAAAATTCGAAGATTTTAAAGCGCAAGGGAAAACTATAATTTTGGTTACTCATGATTTAAATGCTGTCAGAACACTTTGTGATCGTGTTTGTATCATTTATGATGGTAATAAAATTTTTGAAGGCAACTCAAATGATGTTGCAAACTACTACCAGAAAATGGCCTTGACTGCTAATCTGGAAATGCAAGCACATAAAAAACAAGATGATAATAAGATGCGTTATGGCAATGGAAACGCGCATATAACTCAATATAGTCTGAAAAATTCAGAAAGTGACGAAGAAAGTGTAGTATTTAAGACTAGTTCAACAATTAAAATAACTGTTGAAATTGATGTGATTGATACAGTGAAACTACCTGTTATCGGTGTAATATTCAAAACAATTAACGGTGTAGAGGTATTTGGAACGAATTCAAAGCTTTTAAATTGTGATATAGAGAGCGTATCAAACAATGAAACTATTTCTTGTGAAATGCTGATTCCTTTGCATCTTAATGAAGGAAATTACTTTGTAAGTATTGGTCTTTCTGATCAATACGGCGGTGAGACAATTACAGTAGATAGAATGGTTGATGTTACATTTATACGGATTCTCTCAGATGTTCCATGTTTAGGTGTTGCAAATTTTAATATGGGAGCTGAAGCAAAGGCGTATGTGCGACAAGCTGTTAAATAATGAAGTAGATGTCTTAATCATGTGCATTGGATATAAATCCAGAAAGAGTATGGATGCTATTACACAGGAAGCAAGGAATCACTTTGAATTTTTTAGAAACAAAACTAAATTAAATGTCCAATTTTCCTCAATTGAGTTAGAGGGAGATACTGATTGTGACTA
The DNA here is from genome assembly GCF_058791835.1 of Paenibacillus sp. EB106-04-04-XG159. Lineage (NCBI taxonomy): Bacteria > Bacillati > Bacillota > Bacilli > Caryophanales > Paenibacillaceae > Paenibacillus > Paenibacillus sp. EB106-04-04-XG159. Next base: position 500,070 of record NZ_JBYTDY010000001.1, read on the forward strand.
TGATAAAGAAAATGATGTATATTATTGTGGGGAAAATATCAAGAATCTTCTCTCTCAATTGAATCCCAATACGATTCATTTATTTTGTGATAGTTTAGATGGATTCTATTTATTGGAACAGAATTTGAGTGAGTGTTCTGCAAATGTTATTCTGACCCTAACTGGAATTCCTTCAATCAATATTTACGATGAAGGATATTTTGTTCATTTACAACATGCAATTGATGTGGGCAATCTCACTTTATTTGTTCATTCATCAACAACTAAGAAATTACTGGAAAACAAAGGCTTGTTTTGCCATCTAATTCTTCCGAAAATTCAACTTGAGAGAAGAAACTTTACCAAAAAGTTAGACGATAAGTTCACAATTGGATTTGCTTCAGCGCCATTTCTAATTGAGGAATGGAAAAATAGAGGGGTTTATATGCTGCTAGATGTGGCAAGTAAGCTACCTCATTTTAATTTTAAGTTAGCTTGGAGAGACAGCGATATCAGTGAAATAAATCAAGAAGTTATCGCTAGGAAGCTCAGTAACATACAGATCTTAAATGGAAACCTGGATATGTATGAATTCTATAGTGATGTAGATGCTATGATAGCGCCCTTTACTTCTAGTGAAAACAATCATTCTACTCCGTTTTCAATAATAGAAGCAATTATACTAGGTATACCCGCTATAGTAACCAGCTATTCTGGGTTATCGGATGTCATTACCAATCAAGGATTTGGTGTTGTAGTTGCTCCAACTCTAAATGATATCGTTAAAGGAATAGCAGAGATACATGACAATTACCAATCATATCAAAGAAACGTACTTGAAAAAGGCGAAGAGCTATTCGGATTTGAAGAGGATAAGAATAGTTACTTAAAAGTATATACGGATCTGAAAAACAAGATGATAAGTCCAACACTAAAAGATTGGACAGGCATGCTAGGTAATAATGGATTGTATCTAGTTTCAGGTATCTCTAGTATGCAAGAATATTATGATGATGTTCGTATTGCTACTGAGTATGATGACACAAGGTTTACAGAACATCCAATGAAAATGTTTGACATATTAGAGAGAGAAGCTATAAAGATGCATATTAATTCTTTTGGTTCTATTCAGAATGACTCAAAATTATTGGATATTGCATCGGGTGATGGAAGGATATTAAGAGAACTTGCTAATTATGGTGATGTTACAGCTGTAGAAAACTCCCTTTTTATGATATCTGTTTCAGCGAAAAAGATGAAGTCACGCAACCGAGTTACTTACGTTAATGATAATTTTTTTGCATTCGATTCAGATTCACAATTCGATGTTGTAACTGCTTTTCGCTTTATTCGACACTTTAATTATTGTGACAGAAAGAAAATATATGAAAAGATACATCGTTTATTAAGTGACGATGGGATCTTTATTGCTGACTTCCCGGATAAGACGATGGAATCACAATTAAGACATAATGATTGGCATAAATTTAATATCTATGATGTATTCTGGACTGAACAGGATATTGTAGAAGAACTAGCCGATAATGATTTTAGTTTATTGCATTCAATAGATATTGGAGAATATCTTCTAGCTAGCGATAAGGTTAAAAATATTGAACTACCTCTTTCAAGAGTAGTTGCATTTAAAAAGGTGTGAAATGATGAGAAAAAAAATCGCCATTTGTCATGCACAAGTACCATTTGTTCAAGGTGGTGCGGAACTTCATATTAATTCACTTTATCGTGAATTGAAAGCTAGAGATTATGATGTTGATATAATTGCTCTTCCATACAAATGGTATCCTCATGATAGTTTGATACAAAGTATGATGAATTGGAGATTTATCGATCTAAGCGAGAGTAATGGGGAGAAAATTGATCTAGTTATCGGAACTAAATTTCCATCTTACGGTGTTCAACATCCTAATAAAGTCACATGGTTGATACATCAATTTAGACAAGTTTACGATCTTTATGGTACGCCATATAGTAATTTTACAACTAGGCCAGAGGACCATGCTGTTCGAGAATTTATTTATCGTTATGACAATCAATGTTTGTTGGAATCTAAGAAAATATTTACAAATGCTAAAAATACTGCAAATCGACTTAAGAAGTATAATGGAATTGACTCAGAAGCGCTATATCACCCTCCAAAGCTAGTAGGTTCATATTATAACGAAGAGTATGGTGATTATATACTTTCTGTAGGTAGATTAGATGCTTTAAAGCGAAATGAAGTCGTTATTGAGTCGATGAAGTATACTGAAAAAAATGTAAAGTGTGTTATTGTTGGGAAAGGTCCAGAGGATGCTAAACTAAGATCATTAGTTGATAGATATAATCTGAATGATAGAGTCTTTTTTAAAGGTTTTGTTGAAGATGACGAGCTGTTAAAGCTTTATGCCAATAGTCTTGCTGTCTTCTATGCACCTTATGATGAAGACTACGGATATATTACTTTAGAGGCATTCTTATCGTCCAAGCCTGTAATTACGATGTCTGATTCTGGCGGCGTACTAGAATTCGTGAGTGAAGGAGAAAACGGTTATATAGTAGATAATTCTAATGCAGCTGGACAAAAAATATCTCTGCTCTATAACAATAAGAAATTAGCTGAAGAACAAGGGTTTAATGGAAGACAAAAAGTCGCTGACATAACTTGGGACAATGTAATTGACCGCTTAACGGAAACTATTAGATAGAGGAGAGTATTATGAAAAAAATAGCGTTTTTCTCTCCTCTAAATCCGATAAAGTCCGGTATATCGGATTATAGTGAGGATTTATTACCGCATTTATCAAGATATTTTGAGATAGATGTATATGTAATGGATGGATTTAAGCCATCAAATCATGAAATAGTTGAGCAATTCAACATATTTCCATATTCAAAATTCGAAGCCAACTATGATTCCATGACATATGATTCGATCTTATACCAGATGGGCAACAACTATGAGGGCCATAAAGATATATATGAGATTATGATACGCTATCCAGGAGTTGTCGTGTTGCACGATTACTCTCTGCATCATTTTTATGCGGAAAAAACAATCGGCCGTGGTGATGTCGATTCATATAAAAATGAAATGTTATACGCGCATGGATACGAAGGAATAAAGTTGGTTGACAGCTTTCTTAGTCGGGAATCAGGACCGCCTTGGGAATCGAAATCTATGGAATATCCAATGAATCAAAAAATACTGGATTCCGCAGCGGCAATAATAGTCCACTCACAATTTTCTATGGAGAAAATACGCGAGATAGCCCCTGATGTTCCTGTAGAAGTTATTCCAATACCAACACCAAATATATCAGAAGGGGATAGTTTGCAAAATGAGCAGCACCAAGCTCGTAAAGAACTAGAAATACCGGAAGACTTATTTGTTATCAGCTCTTTGGGATTTGCTAATCAAACCAAAAGAATTGATAAAGTCATCACAGCGTTAGCAAAAATTAAGATTAAATTCCCATCAGTATTAGATAATTTTCGCTATTATATTGTGGGGGAAATATCTAAATCCTATTCCATAATGGAAATGGTAGAGAAAAATAACCTTTGTGAAAATGTAGTTTGTACGGGATATGTTGAGCTATCTGACTTTGACAAATATATTATTGCTTCGGACATGTGTTTCAATCTTAGATATCCAACACAAGGTGAGAATTCTGCAAGTCTTGTAAAGATCTTAGGTAGAGGTAAACCGGTTGTTGCAACTGATATTGGAACATTTAGTGAGTTCCCAGATGAGTTTGTTATGAAGATTGGATATGGTGAAACTGAAGTAGACGATATTGTGGAAAGTATTATTAAGATAAGGAATAAAGAATCTGACTTTGATAACTTAGAATGTTTGAATTACGTAACGAGTTCACATAGTTTAGAAAACTTATCGAAAATGTCATTTGATTTCATATCCAAAGTAATTAGTGGGGAAGAGGTCAATGTCGGTATTGTTCTTAAAAATTATATGGATAATTACATTCGGGAATTCCAAAAAACGGGCATCAGGGATGAGGAGATTCTAGGGAGAATAATAAGTAATAATATGGATGACCTTAATGAAATACAAGTATCCTACTATAAAAAACATATTTAAATTATTTGTGTAGAAATTGTTTGACTAACTAAAGAGTTTAGAACTTGATTAGTAATCAATTTATCAGTTGCAGAAAAGTAGTGAAAAGAAAATTGTCATGAAATCTATTTAATTAAATGTATTCAATGTTTATCTATTTTTAAGGAAGTGAGATGGATTAAAGTGAATATTGCAAAGAATAAACATCGGAATTTATATACTTTCTTACTTTACTTAATATTGCCTTTCATTTTTTATTTTCCACTTTTCTTTCAAAATGGACTATGGGCTCCCGGTGATGGTTTGGCTTCATATGTTCCAACTAGGCACTTGTTAGAACAATCAATTTCTAATTTTGAGTTTCCATTATGGAATTCATATATTAATTTAGGGATCCCATTTCATTCAGATATTCAAAACTCCATATTTTATTTACCGAACATACTGTTTTTCGCATTATTACCATTTAATTTTGCATATAACTATATGTTTCTGTTTCATTTAACTTTAGCAGGCTTCTTCTTATACTTATATCTTGAGCAAAGAGGTGTGAATTGGAAGGCTGCTTTTTTAGGTGGATTAGTTTTCATGTTTTGCGGTACTATTAATGCGAAACTAGGTCATGTGACAGTTCAGAATGCCATTGTTTGGACGCCGTTAATTTTTTATTTTTATGACCGCTATATCGCTTTGGATAAAAGGAAATATATAGTTTTTATGGCATTAGCTTTTTCAATGCAGATATTATCTGGTTTTATCCAAATCTCAGTATATACTGCATTCGCCTTGTTAATATATATGTTATTTTCATTGAATAAATTTAGTTCATGGAAAAAATGGTTGCTTGCAAACATTAATTTTTCACTGATAACAATAGGATTTACATTTATTCAGTTATATCCTACATTGTTGATATCCTCTTCAGTAGGAAGAACTGAAATTACATATGATTACTTTACCAGTTACTCTTTGCCGTTGGAAAATTTATTCACACTTTTATTCCCAAATATTTTAGGGGTTCATTTACCAGGAGAACCATTTAATGTATACAATCAAGGATATTTCGGTCAAGGAAATTTAACTGAATATGCTTTGTATATTGGTGTTTTGCCATTAGTGATAGCACTCTTTGCATTTAAAAAAATAAGATCCGATAGGACAGTTAGAGTTTGGGCTATTATTGGTCTGATTGCTTTTATTTTTGCTTTAGGGTCATCTATACCGATGATTAGCAAAATAACTTATCATATACCATTGTTAAATATGTTTAGAGTTCCAACACGATCTTTATTCCTTTTTGATTTAAGTATTGCCATATTATTCGCAGTGCAAATCAATAGTTGGTTTGAATCGAATAACAAGTTGGAAATTAGAATGATTAAGAAGACGTTAGCATGGGTTCTGTTTATCTCATCAGGTTTGATTTTCTCATTGCACCTGATACTAACCAAACTCAGTAATTATTTATTGATAAATTATCCTGACATTAAATCTTCAGTTTATTTGCGGGGAAGGAATATTGATCAGTATACAGAAATATTCAGCTTCAATAATAATGCTGTCTTGATTCCTATATTCTTAATGATATTAAGTATTGCTCTCTTATACTTCATCGGAAGAAAAGGTTTGAACAAAGTAGGCTATGCTTTACTTACTCTGCTTTTATTACTTGATTTAGGTTCTTTTTCTTTGTTCCACGAAAAAATCGTTGTTAGTGAAACCAGTGGTCCAATTTCAAAATACCTATCAGAGCAAGGTAATGATGACAGAGTGTGGCCAATAATTACTTCTTCATCTGATCTTTCAAGTATGGAATTAGTACCGAATACTAATTTCGAAATGGAAGTCGGAACGCTTAATGGTTATGCCACTTTTATGAATAATAGTTTCAAAGAATTACTTGGTTTTGATGAGCGTGGATTTAACAATAATTATTTTGATTTATTAGTAAGAAATGATCTGATATCTTCTCTAAACACACGATATATTTTAATTTCTAACGCTAAATCAGAAGAGATAGAGGTTATAAATAAGTCAGATATTAACAATTTAGTTCCTGTGGCCTCTATAGAGTCTGCAACCTTGGAAATGAATGGTGATCAGCCTTCGTTAGTTCACGCGAATGCAGCGATTCAACCGGGCAAAATCTATAAGCTAACTTTAAAAACCAAAGAGCGCTTAAATGATCCTGTATATGTTGATCTCTATGGTGAAAATTATGATAGTAACGAACAGCAAATGTCCATACAGCATCTTGGGGGGGATTATTATGAAAAATATATTTATTCCGGACAAAATGTACCAAGTGATGTATCTCTAAGAGTGTTTTCTTTTAATAAATTGCCTATCACTGTAGAGTATAGCTTAATTGAAGAGGTTGCATTTGATGAGTCAATACGTGATGCTAAATACAATCCAGTCTTTAAAGGGGAATATAGTACTCTATACGAAAATGTGAATACTTTAGAAAAGTTGTATTCAATAAATGAAGTAGTTTCTCAAGAAGATCAAATTAGAAATGATATTGATTACACTAACCAAGCCTATGTAACTGACATTTCTCCAAAAACTTATAGCAAAGCAATAATAAGCGATATTCGATACAAAAATGGAGAAGTTAAAGCTACTATTACTTCTGAAGGACAAAGTTTTATCGTTTTCTCTGAAAGCACTTATCCTGGTTGGAAGGCATATATAGACGGGAAAGAAGTAGATAATTACACCGTTAATGGAATTGTTCAAGGTATAGAAGTTCCGCAGGGTGAACATGAAATTGAGTTTAAGTATAAGGGTAAGGGGTTAATGTTGGGATTAATTCTTATCATACTTACTATTTTGTACTCGATCGTATATTGTTGGAGTCCAAGAAAATGGAGGTCGTCATGAAAGGAATAATATTAGCAGGCGGTAGTGGTACTAGACTCTATCCATTAACAAAAACAATCTCCAAGCAATTACTTCCTATTTATGATAAGCCGATGATTTATTATCCGCTATCTGTATTAATGCTAGCGGGAATAAAGGATATTCTTATTATATCTACACCTGAAGACACGCCAAGATTTGATCAGCTATTCGGAAATGGTAATAGTCTAGGTCTAAACATAAGTTACGCCGTTCAAAAGTCTCCAGATGGATTAGCTCAAGCCTTTATCATTGGAGAAGAATTTATAGGTGGCGACAAGGTCGCATTGATTCTAGGGGACAATATTTATTATGGTCAGGGCTTCTCAGAACTATTAATGAAAGCTGCAATGCAAAAAGAAGGTGCGACTGTTTTTGGATATAAAGTCAAAGATCCAAAACGATTTGGTGTTGTAGAGTTTGACTCAAGCTTAAAGGTTGTTTCTATTGAAGAAAAACCTGAAAAACCAAAATCGCAATTTGCAGTTACTGGGTTGTATTTTTATGATAATTCAGTAGTAGATATCGCGAAGCAAGTGCGCCCATCTTCTAGAGGAGAATTGGAAATAACGGATATAAATAAAGAGTATCTTGCACTCGGAAAATTAAATGTAGAGTTACTAGGACGTGGATTCGCTTGGTTAGACACTGGTACGCATGATTCTTTAATGCAAGCTTCACATTTTATTGAAACAGTAGAAAAGAGACAAGGTTTTAAAGTAGCTTGTATTGAGGAAATCGCATTTCTTAAAGGATATATTACAAGGGAACAATTAAGGGAGTTAGGTCGAGGTTTATTGAAAAATGAGTATGGGCAGTACTTAATTGATCTAGCAAATCAATATGATAGCAATCTTGCTATTCAAAGAGAAAGGGAGTTAAGTTTGTATGGACATTAGTAATCATAAAGCAATACTAATTACTGGTGGTTCTGGTTTTATTGGTTCGAATTTTATTCCGCTGTTCTTACAAAACCACCCAGACTATTACGTGGTCAATTTAGATAAGTTAACTTATGCAGGTAACAATGATAATCTTGAAAATGTAAATAAACATGAGAGATATCAATTTGTAGAAGGAGATATATGTAATAAAAAGTTGGTTAATGAGTTGTTTATACAATACAATATAAAAGGTGTAATTCATTTTGCAGCAGAATCACATGTGGACAACTCAATTCATTCGCCAGAATCATTTGTAGAGACTAATATTAAAGGTACATTTATACTGTTAGATGCTGCCTATAGACATTGGATGGATGGACCTTTTAATAAGAAATCAGAATTCACAGATTCTCGCTTTCATCATGTTTCAACAGATGAAGTTTACGGGTCTCTTGGTGATACAGGTCTTTTTTCGGAAGTTACTCCATACGCTCCAAACTCACCGTATAGCGCAAGTAAGGCTAGTTCGGATATGATAGTAAGGAGTTATTATCATACGTTCGGCTTAAATGTGGTGACGACAAACTGCTCGAATAATTATGGTCCTAAGCAACACCAAGAAAAATTGATACCTACTATTATTAGTAGTGCACTTAACCTAAAGCACATACCGATTTATGGTGATGGGAAGAACGTTAGGGATTGGTTGTATGTAATAGATCACTGTAAGGGAATTGACCTCGTTTATCATTATGGAAATGTTGGTGAAACATATAATATTGGTGGGCGAAATGAAAGAGAAAATTTATATATTGCAAATATTATTTGTGAGCTACTTGATGAAATCTCACCAGAGTATAAAGAAAATCGATATATGAGTTATAAAGAATTAATACATTTTGTAAATGACCGACCTGGACATGATCGCAGATATGCCATTGATGCTACTAAAATTGAATCAGAACTTGGATGGAAGGCTGATGAAAACTTCGAAACAGGGATCAAGAAAACAGTTGAGTGGTATGTAAATATGTATAAAAGGAAAGGGAGTTTACATGGGAAGTAAATTAGTTGATATTCATCTTCATTCCGACCCGGAAAGAGGTCATTTAGCTGTTATTGAGGCAAATAACCAGATTCCTTTTGAGATAAAACGGGTATTTTACATCTTTGGAACAAGAGAAGAAGTACGCAGAGGGGGACACGCTCATTTTAAGACTAAGCAAGCCCTTATTGCTGTTTCTGGAGAATGTAAGGTTACTCTAGATAATTTGAAAAGAAAGAAGATCGTTGAGCTTAATAGTCCTTCCGAGATGCTGATATTAGAGCCAAATGATTGGCATGAAATGTATGATTTCACTGATGACTGTGTTCTGTTGGTTCTTGCATCACATTACTATGATGAACAAGATTATATAAGAGATTATGCTGAGTTTAAGAAAATATACTCATAGTTAAGTAGGTGGAATAGATGATTTCTTTTTTAGATTTAAAAAAGATAAATTTGCAGTATGAAGAGAAGTTCTTATCAGTATTCAAAGAGTTTCTAGAGTCAGGCAGATATATGCTAGGTAAGGGTGTAGAAAGTTTTGAAGAAAAATTTGCAGGATACTGTGGTACTAAGTTTTGTATAGGTGTTGCTAATGGTTTAGATGCATTGACACTAATTATTAGAGCATATGGGTTTGAAGAAGGGGCGGAAATCATAGTCCCATCTAATACGTATATTGCTTCGATCTTATCAATTTCAAATGCAGGTGCTATACCAGTTTTGGTTGAGCCAGATTTACTATCATATAATATTGATCCAAGCAAAATCGAAGAAAAGATTACCAAGAACACAAAGGCAATTATGGTAGTACATCTATACGGACAAGTTTGTAATATGAAAGAAATTAGTTACATAGCGAAGAAATACAATCTAAAGATAATCGAGGATTGCGCCCAGGCTCATGGTGCTGAATATGAAGGTAAAAAGACGGGAAATCTAGGCGACGCCGCGGCTTTTAGTTTTTATCCGGGTAAGAATTTAGGTGCCTTAGGTGATGCAGGTGCGATTACAACTAATGACGAAAAATTAGCACAGATGATATTCGCACTGAGAAATTATGGGTCATTCGAAAAGTATAAAAATTTGTATAAAGGCGTGAATAGTCGCTTAGATGAGCTTCAAGCGATGTTATTAGAAGTTAAGTTGGAGTATCTTGACGCCGAAAACACTAGAAGAAGAAGAATTGCCGAATACTACATTCAAAATGTTAGCAATAAGTACATTCAGTTGCCGACAATCGAACATTGCGATGAATCACATGTATGGCATCTATTTGTAGTAAGGACTTATAATCGTTCGAATCTTCAACGACATCTAAAAGATCAAGGTATTGAATCATTAATTCATTACCCTATCCCTCCGCATAAACAAGAAGCGTACAGGGAATGGAGTGATGAAGTGTTTGAAATTTCTGAGAAGATCCACAATGAGATATTAAGTATTCCTATAAGTCCAGTAATGACTCAAGAAGAAGTTGAAATTGTAGTGAGTGCTCTAAACCGCTATGAAGGATGAAAAGGATTGAAATGAAATCAAAATTATCTAAGGTATTTAACAAAAAGTTTATTGGTTTTTTAATAATTGGTGGAATTAATACTCTATTTACTTATTTAGTATATTTATTTTTCTTATTGTTTTTCTCATACACTATTTCATTTGTTATTTCTTATATTATGGGTATTATTGTTTCATATCTACTTAACTCGATTATTGTATTTAAATCTAATTTATCCATTAGTAAATTCTTGAAATTCCCTGTGGTTTATGTTGTGCAATTTGCTGTAAATATCTCATTATTATTTCTTTTTGTAGACCTGATGTCAATCAACGAGAAAATTGCACCGCTTATTGCAACTATAATTACAGTACCTTTCACTTATATACTAAGTAAATATATCTTGTCTAATAACAAGTGAGGTTAAATTAATATGTACTTAGAATCAGAGAGGATTTTTTTACGACCATTAGAAGAGTCAGATGCTTTGGAACTATTAAATTTAAGAGTAAAGAACAAATTATTTTTACGAGCAGTAGAACCTGTTAGAGCGTTAGATTATTACTCAGTAGACACACAACGAAACATTATTGAATATGAAAGAAATTGTATGAATAATAATCTGATCTATAGTTTTGGAGTGTTTGGAAATGACTCAAAGTTGCTTATTGGAAAAGTAACATTGACAAATATTGTTTTAGGATCGTGGAAAAATGCAAATCTTGGATACTTTATTGACCAGAGTCATAGTGGAAAAGGATTGGCAGGAGAAGCTGTGAAGCAGGTTATTGATTTTGCATTTACCACTTGTAATTTGCACCGTTTACAAGCCGCAATAATGCCATCAAATGAAGCTTCAAAAACTCTAATAACTAAAAACAAATTTAGATATGAAGGTCTTGCACTTAAATATTTGGAAATAAACGGAGTGTGGGAAGATCATATGATATATGCGTTAACATACGAAGAGTGGGAACTTGTTAAAAGAGGTGGAAAATGTTAGTCAGGGCATATCAAACTGAAGATCAAGAGTTATGGGATAACTTTATAGAACAATCAACAAATGCTACCTTTCTTCATAGCAGAAAATTTCTTTCATATCATAGTGATAAATTTATTGATCGATCTTTAGTAATAGAAGAGGAAGGAAAAATTATTGGCCTATTTCCAGCTGCTATAAATCCATCCGAGCAAACTGAAATTGTTAGTCATCCAGGCTCTACATACGGTGGCATTGTTCAATGTGGGAAAATAAAAGGCGAAAAGATGATAGAGGCAGTACAAGAAATTATGAAAGTATACAAAAGTGAAGGGTACAATAAAATACTTTATAAAGCGGTTCCGAATATATATCATAAAATTCCATCATCTGATGATTTATATGCATTATTTCGTTTAGGAGCAAAAAGATATAGATGCGACTTAGCTGCTACCATTGATTTAGAAAATAGACCCCCCCTAGTTAAAGGGAGAAAATCAAGCTTGAAAAAAGCTATTAGAAATAATGTTGAAATTCACTTTGGATATAAGTATATTAAAGAATTTTGGTCTGTATTAGAGGAGGGGTTATTAAATAAATATAATACCCAGCCCGTACATACCTTGGAAGAGATGGAAAAGTTAATAGAGCTATTTCCAGATAACATAAATTGTTGTATAGGATTACATGATAATAAAGTCGTAGCAGGAATTATTTTATTCGATATGAATACATTATCACATGCTCAATACATATCCTCGTCGGAAAAGGGGAATGAACTCGGCGCATTAGATTTAGTAATAGATGAGTCTATAAAGAGAGCAGTAAGTACGGGTAAAAGGTATTTTGATTTTGGTACTAACAATGAAAATCAAGGAAAATATTTGAATGAAAGCCTCTATAAATTTAAATGCTTGTTTGGTGCAGGGGGAGCAGTATATGAGTTTTATGAATTGCATTTATAGCAGAGAAGTAGATAAGAGGGTAGTTTAATATGGACATTTTAAGGCAGAAGATATCAATAGTTGTATGTTTCTATTTTAATGAAGAGAATATTCCTTATACAATACCGAGGTTGAAAAACTTATCGACCTTATTGCCTGAGTATGAGTTTGAATACATTTTTGTAGATGATGGCTCAAAGGATAATACCTTATCATTATTATTGCAAGAAAAAGAGAAAGACGAGAGAATTAAGGTTTTGAAATTAAGTAAAAATTTCGGATCCGTAGCTGCAACACAAGCTGGCTTAAAATATGCTACTGGTGACGCTGTGGGAATTATCTCTTCAGATCTACAGGATCCACCTGAGTTATTTGTTGAAATGCAAGAAAAATGGAAAAAAGGCAAGAAAATTGTAATGGCAACAAGATCAGATCGAGATGAATCATTTCTGCAGAAAATGTTTTCTAACTCATACTATTCGCTAATGAGAAAGTACGCAATAAAAGACTATCCGAGTGGTGGTTTTGACTTTGTATTCATGGATAAACAGATTGTAACTGAAATCAATCATATTAAAGAAAAAAATACAAATTTAATGAGTTTGATCTTTTGGCTTGGGCACGACCAAGATAGAATTGCATATGTTAGACAAAAGAGAGAAATAGGAAAATCGCGATGGACATTGTCTAAAAAAATTAAATTATTTGTCGACTCGTTTGTAAGTTTTTCATATTCACCTATTAGATTCATGTCAATATTAGGATTTGTAGTCGCATTTATTAGTTTTATTTATGGGATATATGTAATCTCGAGTGCATTGACGGGGAACATATCAACGCCTGGTTGGTCTTCAATAATTGCAATTGTTACATTTCTCCTAGGGATGATAATGATTATGTTGGGCATTATCGGTGAATATTTATGGAGAATATTGGACGAATCTAGGAATAGGCCGATTTATATTGTTGATGAATACTATGATTAACTATGGAATAGTAGCGAGATATGAGTATACTTACCGATTAATAGTAAGAAAATATAGATATGCCATTTCAGTAACAAGTGATGGGGAGTTGTCCATTAGTAGAATGTCTACTGAAGCATAACTCCTTTTGTATTGCAATCAATCAAGGAGATAACTGTAAATAGAAGGATATTATAACGACGGGCACTCCAGTTTTACATCTCCTCTTAATGCATGAGAGGGGATGTTTTTTTATCCCTTTTCCAGTACAATAAAACAAGAACATACATTCTATTCAATCATCTGCTTCGCATTCCAACCAACTCACATTGACACCCCACATTCGCTGACTTAGACTTAATATGTTAGGCCTTTTTTGGGAAATAAACAGGTCGAAGATTGATGCTGAATACTACGATACAGGATACGCAAACACCTTGAGAACAAGAGTGGAGGAACTGAAGTGACGGCTTCCGCACAGGAAACAGGAGCAATTCATGATATACGTCTGCGTGAATGGCAGCACGTATTTAAATTAGATCCGGATAAAGAAATATCAGATGAAGCATTAGAAGCAGTATGTATGTCAGGGACAGATGCGATTATGGTGGGCGGGTCGAGCGGTGTCACATATGGCAATACGGTGGACTTGATGTCGAGGATTCGGCGGTATGAACTATCCGTCGTGCAAGAAGTGTCGGATCTGGATGCAGTGGTGCCGGGATTCGACGCGTATCTCATTCCGATGGTACTGAATTCGACGAGCACTGAGTGGTTGGTCGGTCAGCACATGCGGGCGATTGCCCAATATGGATACATGATTCCATGGGAACTGTTGATCCCGGAAGGGTACATCATCTTGAATCCTGAAGCGACTGCTGCCAAGGTAAGCGAGGCACATACCGAGCTGACAGCGAAGGAAGCGGCCGCGTACGCGGAGCTTGCGGACAAGCTGATGCGACTTCCTATTATATATACGGAATACAGCGGTACATTTGGAGATATGCAGGTAGTGCGTCAGATTCGGGAGGCAGTACAGCAAGGGCGGCTGCTTTATGGCGGCGGCATATGTACCGTGGAGCAAGCGCGAGCAGCGGCGCAGGTAGCGGATACCATCGTGATAGGCAATGTCGTGTATAGCGATTTACAGGCGGCATTAGAGACCGTCCAAGCGGTTAAGGACATTCAAGCGAACTAATATAGATGACGAAGCTGAATATAAGATATGAATCATTTTGATCATGGATAAAATAGAGGAGAAGGGAGCTGCGGCAATGTTTGAATTTTTAGAATCTGCGGATAAAAAAGAGGTGCGTACATGGACGGGTCCTGATATACAAGAGGCGATTAAGCGGCTTAACCCCGAGCAGAGACGTGCGGTGGAAGCGACAGATGGACCGCTGCTCATTATGGCCGGAGCAGGCTCCGGCAAGACGCGCGTGCTGACGCATCGCATTGCGTACATTATTGCCAACCGCAAGGCGGCGCCATGGAGCATCCTGGCGATCACCTTTACGAATAAAGCCTCACGTGAGATGCGTGAGCGGGTGTCGAAGCTGGTTGGTCCTGAAGGGGAGGAGATATGGGTATCCACCTTCCACTCCATGTGCGTGCGTATATTGCGTCGTGACATCGAACGAATCGGTTTCTCTTCCAACTTCACGATCCTCGATTCGAGCGATCAGTTGTCTGTTATCCGCGGATGCATGAAGGATCTGAACATTGATACGAAGAAATTCGAGCCCAAGGCAATTCAAGCAACAATTAGTACAGCCAAGAATGAACTGGTTTCCCCGCAGCGCTATGAGCAGAAGGTTGGAGACCATTTTGAAGGGCTGGTAGCTAAGGTTTATAAGGCTTACCAGAAGCGCCTCAGAACGAATAACGCGCTCGATTTTGACGATCTGATCATGACAACGATCGAACTGTTCAAGCAAGTGCCGGAAGTATTGGACTTCTATCAGAAGAAATTCAAATATATTCACGTCGACGAGTACCAGGATACGAACCGTGCGCAGTATATGCTGTGCAACATGCTGGCGGACCAGCACAAGAACATCTGTGTCGTCGGTGATAGTGATCAGTCCATCTACCGTTGGCGCGGTGCGGATATTACGAATATTCTCAACTTCGAAGAGGATTATCCAGATGCGACGACGATTCTGCTGGAGCAGAACTATCGTTCGACTGCGAATATCTTGAACGCTGCCAATGAGGTAATCAAGCTGAACACAGGACGTAAGCCTAAGAAACTGTGGACGGACAGCGGTGAAGGTAATCCAATTAAGGTATTTCAAGCAGATACCGAGCATGATGAAGGATATTTCGTCACGACAGAAATTAAGAAGAATCAGATGAGCGGCAAATCGTACAGCAATCATGCCATTCTATATCGGACCAATGCCCAGTCGCGGGTAATCGAGGAAATTCTGATCAAGTCCGAGATCCCATATCAGATCGTCGGCGGCGTGAAGTTCTATGATCGCAAAGAGATTAAGGATGTACTTGCGTATTTGCGCCTGATCTCCAACCCGGACGATGACATCAGTTTGGAGCGCATCGTCAACGTGCCGAAGCGAGGTATTGGGGCGACGACGATCGCGAAGCTAGCGGAAGCGGGAACAGAACGCGGTATATCTATTATGAAGGTTATTGCCGATATGGATCTGCTCGACATCTCGCCTAAGACGAAATCGACGCTGCGGGAATTCCATGCGATGATGGACAATCTGAATCGGATGCAGGAGTATCTCTCTGTCACCGAATTGACGGAGAAGCTGCTGGAGCTGTCCGAGTACAAACTGGAACTGCAGCGTGAAGCGACGCTTGAATCCAAGGCTCGCCTCGAGAATATCGACGAGTTCCTGTCGGTAACGCAGGAATTCGAGAAGCGCAATGATGATAAGACGCTCGTCTCGTTCCTGACCGATCTGGCGCTGATCGCTGACATCGATTCGATGGACAAGAACGATGAAGAGCAGCAGGACGCCGTCGTGCTCATGACGATGCACAG
Source organism: Paenibacillus sp. EB106-04-04-XG159 (assembly GCF_058791835.1). NCBI lineage: Bacteria > Bacillati > Bacillota > Bacilli > Caryophanales > Paenibacillaceae > Paenibacillus > Paenibacillus sp. EB106-04-04-XG159. Next base: position 516,365 of record NZ_JBYTDY010000001.1, read on the forward strand.
CGCGAAAGGCTTGGAGTTCCCCGTTGTCTTCATTATCGGGATGGAAGAAGGCGTGTTCCCGCACAGCCGCACTTTCCAAGACAACGAGGAACTGGAAGAGGAGCGGCGCCTCGCGTATGTGGGCATTACGCGCGCGGAGCAGCAATTGTTCCTCTCGTGCGCGCGGACGCGAACCTTGTTCGGCCGGACGAGCGCGAACCCGCCTTCACGCTTCCTCAGCGAGATTCCTGACGAGCTGAAGGAAGACGTCTCGCCGAGCCGAGCTGGCGGGGCTGCGCGCTACGGTGGCGGCGGCTACGACCGCTACGGCCGCCAAGCGTCGTCCGCCTCATACGGCGGACGCGGCCTCGGCAACGCCGGCGCGGGCGGCGTAGCGCCGGGCTCGATTCAGCCCGGCGGCCCGATGCCCGGCGGCCGCGGCCCTGGCGGCACAGCCGCCGCGCGCCCAGGCCAGCCTGCTGGCGGAGCGGCTCGCGTCAGCGTGAGCTCGCCGCTCGACCAGGCGCGCCAGGCCGGCGCCGCAGACGCCTCCTTCAAGGCAGGGGACAAAGTGTCCCATGCCAAATGGGGCGTCGGCGTCATCGTGTCCGTGAAAGGCACAGGCACGGACACGGAGCTGCAGATCGCTTTCCCGGCACCGGTCGGGCTGAAGCGACTGCTCGCTGCATTCGCGCCGGTGACGAAGGTATAACATTGCCTTCGTCACCCTCGACGCGGATGTCGAATACGTCACAGATGTTACCTACGTTGCATTTGACATTATTAACATCATTAACATCACCGACATTCTCGACATCCTCGTCATCGCAACACTTTGCAAGCCATTGATATCCATTTGAAAGGGGCCGACCGCCGTATGGCAGATCAACCGACTCCATCCGCACAAGCTCCGGCTCGCATGCTGGAGCTTGTGAAGGAACTGAACCGCTACAATCATTATTACTACACACTCGATAATCCGCTTCTAAGCGACAAGGAGTATGACGTACTCTACGACGAGCTCGTTGCGCTGGAGCAGACGACAGGAATCCTGCTGCATGATTCCCCGACTCAACGCGTAGGCGGCGAACTGCTGAACGGCTTTGAACCGCACCGCCACCTGGCCCGCTTATGGAGCTTGGATAAAGCGCAAAATGTCGAAGACCTTCAAGCCTGGCACCAGCGCGTCGTAAAGCTCGTGAATGACTACAACGCCAAGAATCCGGGGGGGCAGCCGCTGCCTGAGCCGGCATTTGTCGTGGAGCTTAAGTTTGACGGCTTGACGCTGAACCTGACTTACACCAACGGAGTGCTCGTGCAGGCATCGACTCGGGGGAATGGGGTTATTGGCGAGGGCATATTGCCGCAGGTGAAGACGATCCGCTCCGTGCCGCTGACGATTCCATTTGCAGAGGGAACGATCGAAGTGCAGGGCGAAGGCATCATGAACCTATCTGTCCTGGAAAAATACAATGAGACTGCCTCGGAGCCGCTCAAAAATGCCCGCAACGCCGCGGCAGGCGCCCTGCGGAACCTGAATCCGAAGGTAACTGCCACGAGAAAGCTGAACGCCTTTTTCTATAATGTTGGATATGCCGATCAATTGGATTTCAACAATCACGAGGACATGATGCAGTTTTTGCGTGATAATCATTTCAAAGTGAATCCATACGTCACCTACCACAAGACGATAGATGAAGTCATAGCAGAGCTGCAGCATGTAGTGGAGAAGCGCAATTCGCTGGACTTCTTGATCGATGGAGCCGTCATTAAGGTGACGGACATGCGCACGCGCGAGGTATTGGGCTATACCGACAAATTCCCTCGCTGGGCAGTTGCCTTCAAGTTCGAGGCGGAGGAAACGACGACCGTGCTCGAATCCGTCAGCTGGGAAGTAGGGCGTACGGGCAAGATTACGCCTGTTGCTCGCGTGGAAGCCGTGGAATTAGCAGGTGTTACCGTTCAGAATTGCACCCTGAACAACATCGGCGACATCGAGCGCAAGAACCTCAAGTTTGCGCTGGGCTCACAAGTATTCATTCGCCGTTCCAATGATGTCATCCCAGAGATCCTCGGCAAAGTGCCGGAGGAACCGGATGGCGAAGAGATCGTCTATCCGACGGCTTGCCCATCCTGCGGCTCTGAGCTCGAAATGCGCGGCGCGCACCTGTTCTGCAACAATAAGCTCGGCTGTAAGCCGCAGATCGTGGCGCGTCTCGCGCATTTCGCCTCGCGCGATGCGATGGATATCGAGACGTTCAGCGTCATGACGGCGGAGCAGCTGTATGATGAGCTGGAGGTTCGCGATCCAGCGGATCTGTTCGCGCTCACCTTCGAGCAGCTCGTGACGCTGAACCGCTTCGGCGAGAAGAAGGCGAGCAATCTGCTCGAAGCGCTGGAGAAGAGCAAGACGCGCGATCTCGCGGCGTTCTTATTCGCGCTCGGCATCCCAAATACCGGCAAGACGACAACACGCTCGCTTGCCGAACACTACCGCAGCCTGGACGCTATTATGAACGCGTCTGCTGAAGAGCTGATCGGACTCCCGGATATCGGCGGAATCGTAGCAGAGTCTATCGTTTCCTTCTTCCAGGATCCGCTCATCCAGGACAGCATCTCACGGATGCTTGCTCTAGGTGTCTCACCGCACATCGAGGCTGCGCAGGTACCGGTGAACACGGACTCCTTCTTCTTCGGCAAGGTCGTCGTCCTGACCGGCACCCTGCATCAGCTTACTCGCGATGACGCCACCGCCATGCTCGAGGCCGCTGGTGCCAAAGTGACCGGCAGCGTCTCGAAAAAAACCGACCTCGTCGTTGCTGGCGAGAAGGCGGGCAGCAAGCTCGCTAAGGCCGAGCAGCTGGGCATCCCTGTCATCACCGACGAGAACGAGCTGATCCGCCTGCTGAATGAGGCGCTAGGTAACTAATAAAAAACCTCTGTTGAATCGAGCAGCATGCCGCAAATGCGGCGCTGCTATGTGTTCACAGAGGTTTTTTTGCTGCCTGCGCAAGTTGCGGCGGCTAGAGTGCTGCGCTAATAGCATCTGACCATTATCCCATCGAGTCAGGGGTTGTCCTCTGGCATTCTCCAGATCAACCAGCCCTTGCTTCATCCTCGTCATCCATACCCCTTTACGGGCTGCACTCCATCTTGAGCCTCCCCAGTCTTCTGAGCGAAGGGGAGAATACCCAAACATAGTTCAGAGGGGATTACACAATCCAACTCCGTAGTATCGATAAAGTTCAGCTGCTCTAGTAAACCCGAGCCCAGCTTATGCCTGTTCGATCCATCCTATCCCATACCCACCATTTATAACTATCCTGTCACGCCCATCTTATTTCCCCAATGTAATCAGCCGTTCATATTCCGTTCATACAAGCGTTCTACAATAAAGATGCTGGTGAAATAAATAACAAACATTCCACAAAGGAATGCGAAATATTCCTCATCAAGCAGCGAACATTATAGAATACTACATCAGAGGAGTGGTTATCGATGCTAGCAACAGCGGTTATTTTTATCAACTTAGCATTAGTGTTTTACACCATTGGAGTATGGGGAGAGAAACGCAAAGGTACAATTAACGGAGTGCATCTGAGCTTCTTTGGCCTAGGTTTGATATGTGATACAGTAGGTACGTCTTTAATGAGCGCTCTTGCGGCTCAAGGGACCAATAACATCGTGCACGCTATAACCGGTGGAGCAGCGCTCGTTCTTATGTTGCTGCATGCAGTATGGGCGGCGTTTGTTTATTGGAAAGGCAGTGAGCAATCGAAACAAAGCTTCCATCGATTCAGTTTAGTTGTCTGGGGAATATGGCTCATCCCTTACTTTATTGGCGTAGCAATGAGCATGTTTTAATAATACGAAGCCCTGCAATCTGACTCCGATCCTAGATCGGTACATCTGACTGCAGGGTTTCTTTGTTTCTCTGCATTTTCCTACATATATAATCAAGCCTTGCCTTTCCTCCTTAACGTCTTCGAGGCTGTGAGTGTAGACAACGATAATGTCCAAGCAGCATATGATGCAACGGCTCACTTGATCTCTCATTGGAACTTTCTTTATGAAAATGACCAAGCGTCTGAGTGACAGAGTGCGTTTGCTGTCATTGATGTTCGGAAGATGTGGCCTAGATCAGCTTTAATCATATTAATTTTGCGGCAATGTCGAATCCTGCCTTACGCAATATCGCATGGACGCGGTGAATAAATTTCGACATCGCACACTTATAGAACAGCAGGTCTTATTCGCGCGTTATGAAGATAATATCTATATGGGAAGATGGGAAAAACTATAACATTGCTTTTTATGCATCCTGTATGGTATAGTTATTTTTGTTGATTCGAGCTGAATAACTTCGAAATAAGTTTTCAAAAAAAGAGTTGACAAGCCAGACTGGTTCTGGTAAAGTAAATAACTGTTCGACACGATATGTCGAATCACAGTAGCAACAAAGTTCCTTGAAAACTGAACAAATGACGAAGCACAATAAATGAGAATTAACATTCTCGTCAGCAATACAAATGAGCAAGTCAAACACTTTTATGGAGAGTTTGATCCTGGCTCAGGACGAACGCTGGCGGCGTGCCTAATACATGCAAGTCGAGCGAACTTGATGGAGTGCTTGCACTCCTGAAGGTTAGCGGCGGACGGGTGAGTAATACGTAGGTAACCTGCCTGTAAGACTGGGATAACCCACGGAAACGTGAGCTAATACCGGATAGGCGAGACTCCCGCATGGGGGATTCGAGAAAGGCGGAGCAATCTGCCACTTACAGATGGACCTACGGCGCATTAGCTAGTTGGTGAGGTAACGGCTCACCAAGGCGACGATGCGTAGCCGACCTGAGAGGGTGATCGGCCACACTGGGACTGAGACACGGCCCAGACTCCTACGGGAGGCAGCAGTAGGGAATCTTCCGCAATGGACGCAAGTCTGACGGAGCAACGCCGCGTGAGTGATGAAGGCCTTCGGGTCGTAAAGCTCTGTTGCCAGGGAAGAACGGCTTGGAGAGTAACTGCTCCAAGAGTGACGGTACCTGAGAAGAAAGCCCCGGCTAACTACGTGCCAGCAGCCGCGGTAATACGTAGGGGGCAAGCGTT
>NZ_JBYTDY010000002.1:0-129019 GCF_058791835.1 Paenibacillus sp. EB106-04-04-XG159
TGTGGTAACTTCCATTTTACACGAATCCATTCATGGGCTTATTTTTTTAGCTGTCGCACTTCATATTACAATCCGTCATGTATTAAAAGGGATCGGCATTGGTGCCGACCCCTTAAGTGTGTAGTATTTATTAAACTATTTTCTACGGGATAATTACGCCAACACCGTAGTACTTGAAGTTCGTTCCTGTACGGGCTCCGATTCCTTCGCATCCGTGTTGGAATTAGAAGCTGTTTCTGTCTGCCCACCAAGCTGCAGCTGGTACATCCGATAGTATCGGCCTTGCAGCGCCATGAGCTCGTCATGCGAGCCTTGCTCGACGATCTCCCCACGATGGAGCACGAGAATAACGTCCGCGCTGCGGATCGTGGAGAGACGATGCGCGATAATAAATGTCGTGCGTCCTCGCTTCAGCACCTCAAGCGCATCTTGAATCAATGCTTCAGTCTCGGTATCGATGTTAGCCGTAGCTTCGTCCAGAATGAGAATGGCAGGCTCAAATGCGAGTGCGCGCGCAAATGATATCAATTGACGCTGACCAGCGGATAACGTGCTGCCTTTCTCAATTACTGGCTCATCAATGCCTTTTGGCAGCTGCTTCAAGATACGGTCCGCACCAACTGCTTTCAGTGATGCTTCAACCTTTTCCCGGGAAATAGCCGGATCTCCCAAGCTGACATTCGATGCGATCGTACCGCTGAACAAGTAAGGGTCTTGCAGCACGATACCCATGTGCTGTCGAATCCATTGCTTCGGAATGTCGCGTATCACTTGACCGTCGATCCGAATCTCGCCAACCTGCGGGTCATAGAAGCGGAACAAGAGGTTCATAATCGAGCTCTTGCCTGAACCGGTATGACCGACAAGCGCGACAGTTTGACCTGGCTTCGCTTCGAAGTTAATATTTTTCAACACATAATCTTCTTTATAGGCAAATGATACATCGTTGAATTCGACATGACCTTTATAACGAGGCATGGAGCCTTCATGGCGATCTTCTCCCGGCTCATCCATCAGCTCGAATACGCGGCCGGCAGAGACCAGGGATTGATCCAAATTCGCTAGCTGGTTCACGATACCTGTAATCGGTTGGAACAACCGGTTCAGCAGGTCTACGAATGCGTACAGCACACCCATCGAAATGACACCGTTAGCATCTAGAGCGCCGCCGCCAAAGTACCAGAGCACGATAGCAAAGGCAATGTTGCGCAGTACGGTAACGAGGTTATGCGACGTATATGCATTAAGCTTGAGCAGCTTATTTTGATGCTTCAGATAGTCCTCATTCAGCTCTTCAAACTCTTGCATCGTTTCCTTCTCACGGCGGAAAGCGCGAATAACAGGCATGCCTTGAATCGCTTCATTAATGATCGCATTAATGGCGCTCAAGCGTGAGCGAATGATCTTGTTGTAGCGAGTAGCGAACTTGCGATACAGCACGATCCACAGCCAGATCATGGGCAGCAGGATCAATGAGATCGCAGCAAGCTTCGCATCCAGGATGAATAGAGCGACAAATATGCCGATGATCGTAATAATGCCTGAAGTAAAGTTAGAAAGTACGGCGACAAATAGATCCTTTACCGCTTCTGTATCGTTTGTTATGCGCGATACGACCTTGCCAGCTGGCAAGTTATCGAAGTAAGGAATCGGCAAGCGCTGCACGTGAGCGTAGACGTCTCCGCGCAGCTTGCGGATTACTTTGTTAGCCGCTGTCTGCAGCCCCAAGATCTTGCCGAAGCTCAACGCGATACTAAGGATGAGCAGCAGCACGTAAATCACGAGCCAGCCGATCATCGCATTGATCTCTGGCTTGTAGAACAGCAGGATCTCGTTCAGCGACAGCTTATGAGCGGGTCCCTGCCATTCGCCGGACTTGGACTTGATCGTCAGTACACCGTCCGCATACTCACGCGTTCCGTTCGGATCAGGGATGACTTCATCAACGAGGTAGAATGTCGTTCCGCCTTGAATGATGTGAATCGCCTTATTTCCCTTGGCTTCATCTTCTGCGAAACGGTCGCTCCGCTTATACGTTATACCTTCGAAGTCAACGTTATACTTGGAGTCAGTCGACGTTTGATAGAACGGCTGCTCGATGCCGAGAATGTGACGGTCGATAATCGTCTTGGCAATGAAAGGTCCAGCCAATTCCGCGGCGACTGCAATGGACAGCATCAATATAGAAATGATGAAGGTCCATTTATAGGTAAGTCCATATTTCCATAGCCGTTTGCCGACATTTTTGGGTTGCACGGCGTCTGGCTGTACTTCATGTTCGTGGTTCATCATGACGTTCCTCCTTTATCTGATGCTTGTTGGGGTATGGAAACATCCCGGTCCTACAAGGAGGATTCCAACTGCTGGCGGTTGTATTGCTCACGATACCAACCTTCCAGATTCATTAATTGCTCATGTGTGCCTCGCTCTACGATCCGACCTTCATCCAGCACGATGATGAGGTCAGCATGCTCGACTGCCGATAAGCGGTGTGTCGTGATGAGTGTCGTCTTGCCTGCGCGCTCCTTGCGAATATTCTCGATAATGTTCGCCTCTGTGCGAGCGTCAACGGCTGATAAAGCATCGTCGAGGATGAGAATCTTAGCATCCGAGATAAAGGCGCGGGCGAGAGATACCCGCTGTTTCTGTCCGCCTGATAGGGCAACGCCTTTCTCGCCGACGATCGTTTCAACGCCATCCGCCAATGTCGGCAGATCATGTGTGAAGGAGGCGGTGTCGATGGCTTGCATCACATGATCTTCGCTGCCCTCCAGATTGCCGTAAAGGATATTATTCTTAACGGTCTTGGAGAATAAGATCTGCTCCTGCGGGACATAACCGATCCAGCTGCGGATCCGTTCCAGAGGCATGCTCTGCAACAGAACACCGTTGATGCGAATCTCTCCGCTGCCAATCGGGTATTCTCTCAACAACTGTTTAACGAAGGTCGACTTGCCGCTTCCGGTTCGCCCGACGATACCGAGCGTTTGCCCTTTCCGAAGCGATAAGCTTACTTCCTCCAAATTGTTATATGTTGAAGATGGATAACGGAATTGATAATTGTTCCATTCAATCGTTTCCGGTTGCTGGACGTCTTGGGTGACATTCGCATTTTGAACATCAGGCGTATATTCGAGCATTTCGTTCACGCGATCCAGTGAAGCATTGCCTCGCTGCATCACGTTGATGAGCTCGCCGATGGCAAACATCGGCCAGATCAGCATACCGAGGTACATATTGAACACCATCAGGTCACCGAATGATATCGCGTTATGGATAATGAGATACGCGCCGTATCCAAGACTAATCGTATAGCTGAGTCCGACGGCGAGACGGATCGTCGGATCGAACATCGCATCGATTTTGGCTACATCGACATTTTTGCGATAGACGTCCTGCGCGATGTCGCGGAAGCGTTGTTCATCATTCGCTTCTTGCACATAGGCTCGTAAGACACGTACGCCGCCAACGGATTCCAACACCTGATCGTTCATCACACCGAAGGCGTCCTGTGAGATCGTATAGCGCTCATGGATCTTCTTGCCGAATACTTTCATCGCGATCGCGATAATCGGCAGCGGCAGCATCGCCGCTAAAGTCAGCTTCCAGGAGACGAAGAAGATCATGGCGAACAGCACAACTAACAGAAATATCGTGGAATCTGTGATCAGCAGCATGCCGAAGCCTGCAGTCGTTGATACGGAACGGAGGTCATTGGTTGCGCGCGCCATGAGATCGCCAGTCCGGTACTTCTCGAAGAAGGCAGGAGTCATCTTGAGAAGATGACGCATATATCTGGAGCGCAGAATCCGTTCCACCAGATACGCTCCTCCAAAGATCTGATACATCCACACATAAGTGACGGCGTATATCACGATCGTTGCTATCGCAATTAAGAACATATACAAGATGAGTTTATCCCAGGTGATAAACCCGTACACAATCTCATCGATTGCCTGACCGAGCAAGCGGGGTGGGAGCAGCTCAAGCACACCGACAAAGATAAGCATGCAGATACCGACCGAATATCGAACCTTATGCTCCTTATAGAACCAAGATAACTTGCGTATGACATCAAACATTCAATTTCACTTCCTTTTGGATTCGAATACATGCATTATGGCATTAAAAAAGGTATATCGTCGTAAACGATATACCTTGTGGGCAACGAGTGTATTAGCTTACGGGCAGATGAGCCCGCAAATAGATGAATGATAGTTATGGCGAAAAGGTTCAGCAGCGTCCATCAGAATTAGTGATTAGACCTGATGCTGTCTTCATTCCACAAGCATTCGATATGCAGGGCTCCATGTATGAAATTATGCGTATGGCGAATATCTCCGCCGCGATCAGTAATAGAAAACATGGATCTCACCTGCCTCTCTGTGGAATATACACGTTTACCGTGTCTGCTTTGTTGATTCTAGCACTGCCATAAAAGTGTTGTCAATCCATAATTGCACAATTCAATATTCCATAAGTATTCTGCTTGCCCGAAACCCCTAATTCGACGTCTCTACTGCAACTGATGCAGGGGGAGCATGACGGTCTCGAGACAGAAACAGCCACACGCCGAACAGCAGCAGAATACATGCGCTAATCTGCAATGGAGTCATGACTTCGCCGAGCATGATCCAAGCCAGAATGCTGGCTCCTACGGGCTCACCCAATATACTCATGGATATCGCAGTTGCGCTGACGTATTTCAGCAGCCAGTTGAACAGCATATGTCCGAGCACAGTTGGGATAACGGCCATTAGGAAGAAGATGAGCCATTCATTGATCGGATAACCGGTAAACGGTATCCCAGCCCCCGCATTATATGCCGCGAGACATAAGCCAGCGATAAGAAAGACAGAGAAATTGTAAACGTAGGACGATACACGCTGCCGCAAATCTTGCCCGAGCAGAAGATGGATGACGACAGCCACTGTGCCGAGCACAGACAGCAGATCTCCGTATAGCGCCTGCTTGGAGATGGAGAAATCCCCCCAACCGATCATCGCAACGCCGATCAATGCGATTCCGACTCCGACGATGGCTGCGCGCGAGGTTCGATGCTTGAACAGCCAGAAGGAGCCCAGCATAACGAGAATCGGTTCCAGTGCAAGAATCATTGTTGAGCTGGCGACAGTTGTATGACGAAGCGACTCCATCCATAGCAGAAAATGGAGCCCTAAAAAGAAGCCCGATCCCGCGAGCTTGAGCGCATCCTTGCGGCCTATGCCGCGCCATTGCTTACGATATACCCACACCCATGGAAGGAGCAGCACATTCGTCATAAGCAGTCGGTACATTCCAAGTATGGATGCCGGGGCTTCTGACCATTTGACGAAGATCGCAGAGAAGGATACAGCGATGATGCCAACGAATAGCAGGGCGTAATAACGCGATGTTTTACTGGAAGACATATTGAATCTCACTCCGATGAGCATAATAGGATTTCAATTTGTTAGTATAACGCATTTTGGAAATACTTGAAAGCTTAATCCGCAGGGTTGGAGTGATTGACAATAAGATTGCCGAGTGCTACCATGTAAGTCATTAAATAGGAGGAGGCTCGTTGTCTATGTTGAATTCCATGCGTACTCGATAAGTTGGCAATAAGAAGCGGATAACACCCTTATGGTGGGCTTTTTAGAGTTGCTTATTTATACGTATGAGGACATAGATCGCGATCCGGATAGCGTTTTTTGCTATACCTTGTTTCGCTATATTCTCACACGTGATGAATGCAGATCTAAGCCCGCATCGGGAATTGGATCTGCTTTTTTATTGCCCATAATGATCCAGTCTATCAACGACGCGCAGTGATTGAACACCAAGCAAATGACATGTAAAGGAGCCAATCTTATGCGAATTATGTTACGCATGCTAATGTTCATCTATATTTGATCTTCCTTTCGTAAATCGCAGGATACCCTGCGAACAGAAAACTGCGATTTCTGAAGGAGGATTACAGGATGTTATTGATAAAAGCAAAAGATATTCATGTGGAGTATTCGGGGCGCGATGTATTGGATATTGATCATCTGGAGCTCTATGATTATGATCGCATCGGTCTGGTTGGGGCAAATGGAGCTGGAAAGAGCACGTTGATCAAAGTATTGCTCGGCGAATGCCCTTTATCGGATGGCAAAGTCGTCAAGGACGGCAATATTGCCTACATTCCACAGCTGGAAGATATAGTCGTCCAAGAGGTGAAGGATTATGCCTTAATGGGCAAGCTGGGCGTTGATAAGCTGCACGTAGAGCGCATGAGCGGCGGTGAAGAAACACGGCTTAAGATTGCACAAGCACTGTCCGGAGAGGTGCACGGTATATTTGCTGATGAACCGACATGTCATCTAGATCGCGAGGGTATCGATTTCTTAATTCATCAGCTTCGATACTATTCAGGCGCTATGCTTGTTATAAGCCATGACCGTTATTTTCTGGACCAAGTCGTCGATAAGATCTGGGAGCTGAAGGATGGGAAGATTACCGAGTATTGGGGCGGATATTCCGATTACTTAGCACAGAAGGAAGAGGAGCGCCTTGCCAGTGAAGCTCAATATAAGGGGTTTCTCGTTGAACAAGATCGGCTGAAGAAAGCCATTACGGAGCTGCACTCTCAGGCTCGGAAGATAGATCAGAAAGCGAAGGGAGCATCCAGGAAGAACAGCACAGAAAGCGGCGGCCGTCTCAGTCATCAAAAGCCGGTGGGGAGCAAGCAGAAGAAGCTGCACAATGCCGCGAAAAATATGGAGCATCGCATCGAAGCGCTTGGTGATGTCAAGCCGCCGGAAGCGATTCGCTCCTTCCAATTCCGGCAGAGCAAAGCCTTGGAGCTTCATCATCCATTTCCGATCATGGGGAAAGGGATTAACAAGCAGTATGGTGGCAAGGTCATCTTTGAAGATGCGGCGTTTCAATTCCCGCTGGGTGCGAAGATTGCGGTAACGGGTGCAAATGGGTCAGGTAAGACGACGCTATTCAACATGATTCTGAATCGAGAAGACGGCATCTCCTTGTCGCCCAAAGCGGAAATTGGCTATTTTGCTCAAAACGGCTACAAGTTTAATCGCCATCAGGGTGTGATGGCATTCATGCTGGAGAGCTGTGATTATCAGGTATCGGACATTCGAGCAGTACTGGCATCCTTGGGGTTTTCGTCTAACGATATTCGGAAAGAGTTGTCCATGCTAAGCGGCGGCGAGATCATTAAGTTACAGCTTGCGAAAATGCTGCTCGGGCGGTATAACATCCTGCTTATGGATGAACCGAGCAATTTTCTTGATCTGGCTGCAGTGGAAGCATTGGAGGATCTGATGAGGAGCTATGCGGGTACGATTGTTTTCATATCGCATGATGTGCATTTGCTGGAGAACGTAGCCGAGCTCGTATATCACATCGAGGATCAAAAAATAGTTCAGAAGGTTTAGGGTTAGAAAAAGCGGCGGTCTTTGACTTTATGTTTAAGTCTTAGATCGCCGCTGTTTGTGTAACGTAGAGTCTACCCTCTTCGGTCCGCATATTTGCTAGGTGACGGACTCCTTTTGAACACGCCAGAAACATTTGCCTGCGGTATGTTTTTTCAGTATGATGAAATGATGATGTAATGACGTGAGCAGGCTTGTATCTATGATTTGCCGATGAGCAGTGACAGGATGCCAGCAGCAATAAGAGGTCCCACGGGGACACCGCGGAAGAAAGCCACACCAAGAACGGTCCCTATGAGCAAGCCGGCTACAACGGTCGGTGATTGTGACATGAGAGTGACGCCTCTGCCGCCTAGATAGGCTACTAACATACCCACTCCTATAGCGAGCAATGACTTCCAATCCATCAGTGAGGAAGTCAGCGTCTCAACTGAAATTTTACCGCTTGCAATTGGAGACATGACACCGATCGTCAGGATGATGATGCCGATGGTTAGACCATATTTTTCAATCCATGGAAACACCGCATGCAAATTCGTAACGCGCAGAAACAGCAGCACGACCATAGCGATAGTAATTGTAGAATTCCCACTAATAATGCCGAGAGCAGCCAGACCTAACAAGATTAGAGCAGGCGCATCGATCTGTGACAACATATAACAGCACTCCTTTCCAACGACTCTTACCTTATCATAAACGGGTTCATTTGAACATGAGCACACTAACAGATTGTCCATATGATCTGCTTTTCACTCGAAGATCATGCTTCTTTTTTATCATAGTTTGTGAAAATAGAGAATTGAGGATATATATAGGGGGAACGATGATGAAGACCATACTTGTTACCGGATTTGATCCATTTGGCGGTGAAAGCTTGAACCCTTCATGGGAAGCGGTGCGCAGGCTGGAAGGAGAATACGAGGGGGGCTATTCAGTCGCCGCGAGACTGCTCCCTACATCATTTGCAAGAGCGCAGCACTTATTGAAGCAGTTATTAACGGAAATAGAACCGGATTATGTGATATGTGTCGGGCAAGCGGGAGGAAGACCGGATCTGACATTGGAACGCATAGCGATTAATCTAATGGAGGCTCGAATTGCGGATAACGATGGTGAAGCGCCGCTAGATATGCCAATTGCAGCGAATGGTCCTGCAGCTTATTGGACGTCCCTGCCGATAAAAGCAATGATGGCTGCCGTCAGAGAAGCAGGAGTACCCTGCAGCATATCCTACACTGCGGGTACATTTGTCTGCAACACGATATTTTACGCGCTTATGCATCAGCTTGCGACTATTCCGGAGCTAAGCGGCTGTAAGGGCGGGTTTATTCATATTCCATTTTTACCAGAACAAGCGCTTCACCATCCTGGAAAAGCGAGCATGAGCCTCGATCAGATCGTACTCGGGCTGAAGGCGGCCATTGCTGCCGCAGCTCTGCCAGAACGAAGCGAGATTGCTGCAGGTATACTGCACGGCGAATAGGATTCAGGAGGAGAACATAATGAGTGATTCCATAAATGAGTTGGAGCGCCAAGAAGAAGAAGCGAGGCTGCATAAGGTTGTCTGTGTGATGGACCGCCAGATGCATACGCTCCGCGAAACGATTGGCAGCCAGCAGAGTGAGATCGTCGAGATGAAGCGTAACTTCTGGGATGAAGTTACGGTCGACAGCGACGAGATGTTTGAAACGTATGTCAGTGTGATGCAGCAAGCGAAGGACTTGGCGAACTATGAGCGCGTGCAGGAGCATGCCTCCAGGTTGCTGAACCGCTTGCAGAAGCATATCGACAACCCGTATTTTGGACGAATCCGGTTTCGAGAAGAAGGCGACACCGAGGATCTGGATATCTATATCGGCTTGATGTCGGTGACCGATGCTGGCCGAGACGATCATCTCGTCTATGATTGGCGTACGCCGATCGCAAGCCTGTTCTATGATTATGCGCCGGGGCCTGCCCGTTATCGCACGCCGATGGGGCAGATTGAAGGCGACATGACGATGAAGCGTCAATATGTCATTCGTGACGGCGCTCTGGAGGCGGTATTCGATACCGGGATCCAGATCGGAGACGATATGCTGCAGGATATGCTCACGAAGAGTGCGGATACGAAGATGAAGAGCATCGTCAGCACGATACAACGGGAGCAGAACCGCATTATTCGAGACGAGCAGCATGATGTGCTGTTCGTACAGGGCGCTGCGGGAAGCGGCAAGACATCGGCTGCGCTGCAGCGAATTGCGTATCTGCTGTATAAATACAGAGACAGCATGCGTTCAGAGCAAGTGCTGCTATTTTCACCAAACGAGCTGTTTAACGACTATGTCTCCAACATATTGCCAGAGCTGGGCGAAGCCAATATGACGCAAACGACGTATCAGGACTACCTGGATTATCGTCTGCCGACTTCGATGAAGATCGAAGATGTGTACGGTCAAGCGGAGCGCTTGATGGCTGGTCGTGCAAACGCCTTCGCATCAGATGAAGAAAGAGAGCAGGCAGAAGCTCAAGCAGAAGCGGCGCGTTGGAAGTCATCCTCAGCCTTTATGAAGGTAGTGGATGCATATGTAGAGCATCTGCTTACGCAAGGGATGGCATTTTTACCGCTCGGCACACCGAAGCGCACGATTATTACGGAAGAGATGATGCGCGAGTATTTCTATGTCACGTTGGCGGATTGGTCCTTGCCGGCTCGCGTGAGCAAGCTGAAGGATTGGATCATGGCTTATCTGGACCAATGGGCAGCAGAAGAGGAGAAGCGGGTGTACCGCCGTTTTCTGAAGCAGAAGGAGTATTGGGGCACGGAGCAAGAGATGAAGGAAATGAGCCGCAAGCAGGTACGAAAATGGGTGCGGGCGATGCAGAAAGAAGTACGCGCCAAGGCTCATATCCATTGGGACGCGGTGTATGCTGGCCTAGTGCACAATCTGCCGCTATGGGTAGAGGCGGCTAATATTCCAAATGATATCCCTGAGCAGTTAACATTTGCGCGCATATGGGGAAATTCGTTTGAAAATTTGAAGGACGGCAACCTTACGTATGAGGATGCATCCGCATACTTGTATATGCTGGAGTCGGTTGAAGGCTTCGATACGTTCAATCACATACGACATGTCGTCATTGATGAAGCGCAGGACTATTCACCATTTCAATATGCGCTGCTCAGCAGACTATTTCCACGCAGCAAGTTCACGATACTGGGAGATTGGAATCAAGCGATCTATGAAGCGAATCGCATGAATTCTGTTGCATCGGTGCAGGCGATGTTTGCGGATCGATCGAGCGAGGTTATTCGATTGACGAAGAGCTATCGATCGACACGCAATATATCGGAGTATGCGCAGCATATTCTGCCGGAAGGCGAGCCTGCTGAGCCATTTAACCGCGAAGGCAATGAACCGAGACTGACAGTCGCGGAAGATGAGGAAGCGCGAATACAGTTCGTGCGCGCTCGTCTGCGGCAGCTGAAAGAAGCGGGTATTCATTCCGCAGCTGTTATCACGAAAGATGAAGCGACTTGCAATCGTGTCTATACGTTGCTGGAAGCTGAGCTGCCGGAGCTGCGGCGCGTTACGAAGCATACTCGTCAATTCGTGGCAGGTTACTGGGTTATGCCGTCTTATTTGGCGAAAGGGCTGGAGTTTGACGCGGTTATCGTGTACGATGCGGATGCTGCCAGTTACGGAGAAGAGAAGGATCGCAAGCTGCTGTATACAGTGTGCACTCGAGCGCTTCATGAATTGGACATCGTGGCAGTTGGCGAGCCATCGCCTTGGTTGAAATAACATAAAGGGTAATTTAAGATTCCGCCTGTCGCGTAAGACAGTTAAGCATCTTAAATTACCCTATTGGTATTGGCAGCAAGTCATTGCGGTTTAAGCGCGAGCAAAGCCCTCATCCAGCAAATATTCAACAGCCTCATCGTACGACTCGAATGCGTCCTGAAGTGTATCTCCCGCATATATCATCCACATGTCGTTCTCATTGTCATACTGCAGCGTGACACGTTGTTCATCTGCATCAAACCATTGTTCTGCAGTGTCATCTTGTTCTTGTTCAGATGACGGCTCGTGCTCCTTCGGTTGAAGCGATTCGATTGAAGCGCGGATAATGGTTTTCAGCGATGCTTCATCGAAGTCGCGGATATTCACGAATCCACGGTCATCGGCTTGCGCTTTCCAGTCGGCTGTCTGACCAGCATATACGTAGCCATTTCCGTTAGGGTGGAGATGATATACGACCGTTTTCTTATCGAATCCGCTGTCTTCGTAATGATAATTGATGCGGCCTAGGGATACATTTTTGCGTGTCAATTCTGGAAATGTTTCGATAACCGCCTGCTTCTGTTCATAAGTCAGCATAAATGGGTGATGCTCCTATCGTTATAGATTCGGTAATAGTATATCACATCGTCAATTATGTTCGGATATGGAGTGCTGTGAATTGTGTATAATGAGGGAAGGCAGCTTTTATTATCTCTTTGACGCATTTCGTTGACACATTTCTTCGACGCATTTTGTGCAGCAGCCACATCATTAGATTGGAGTATAGCATATATATGAGCAATGGACAGAATCGTAAACATATCGTGCCAGGGCTGGAAGTGGATATCGTATTGAAGCAGGATCAGCGTACAGGCAAGTTGACGCGCGGGATCGTAAAAGACATCTTAACGAATTCACCGACTCATCCCCACGGTATAAAGGTTAGACTGCAAGACGGACAGGTTGGCAGAGTGAAGTCGATCATTGCATCATCTACAGCCAAGTCCGCGTCTCAGCAGGATACAGGAAACAGTATATCGTGATGGTGGATGAAAAGGAGAGCAATTGGCAGCTAAGCGGCCACACCTCTACTTTTATCTAGCATTTACGCGCATTATCCTGTAATATGGGTTGAATCTGATACAGAAATGGTGATGACTTTGAACGATAAAGCACGTAATTTTGATAAAAATGGATTTGCCCCGTTGGGCGTTCAGGCAGAGTGGATCCGCAGGCTGCAGATGTACGGCATCAGCGCTCCGACTCCTGTGCAGCAGCAAGCGATTCCGATCGCGCTTGAGGATAAGGATATTATCGCACAGGCACAGACAGGCACAGGGAAGACGCTCGCGTTCCTTCTGCCTATCCTGCAGAAGGTTAATCCAGCTCGCGATCAGATCCAAGCGCTGATTGTAACGCCGACGCGCGAGCTCGCGCTGCAGATTACAGCTGAGCTGGAGAAGCTGCTGGATGCGCCGGATCGCGAGATCAGAGTGTTGGCAGCTTATGGCGGGCAGGATGTAGAGCGGCAGATGCGCAAGCTGCAGCGCAGCGTGCACATAGTGGTAGGCACGCCAGGGCGCTTGCTCGATCATTTGCGCCGTGGGACGATCAATCTGGGCAAGCTGTCTACATTAGTATTGGATGAAGCAGACCAGATGCTGCATATGGGCTTCTTGAACGAGGTCGAGGACATTATCCGTCATACGCCAACGGCTCGTCAGACGATGCTGTTCTCGGCTACGATGCCGCAAGCAGTTCGTGTGCTTGCTTCGAAATTCATGCGGAAGCCTGCGGATGTGCGAGTTGCTGCACCGCAGATCACGGTGACAGGTATTAAGCAGCGCATCATTGAAACGACGGATCGCGGCAAGCAGGCTGCGTTGGTTGAAGCCATGGAGCTTCACCGCCCGTACTTGGCGGTCATCTTCTGTCGCACGAAGCGCAGAGCTAGCGCGCTGAATGAGGCGTTGCAAGAGCTCGGCTACGTATCGGACGAGCTTCATGGCGATTTGTCGCAGCAGAAGCGCGAGCAGGTCATGCAGCGTTTTCGCGATGCGAAGCTGCAGTTCCTGGTCGCGACTGACGTAGCGGCGCGCGGTCTAGATGTTGAAGGCGTGACCCACGTATTCAACTATGACATTCCGCATGATGCGGAAAGCTATGTGCATCGCATCGGAAGAACGGCGCGCGCTGGTGGAACGGGAATGGCGATTACATTTGCAACGCCGCATGACAAGATGTATGTGACCCAGATCGAGAAGGGCATTCGCATGACGATCGATAAGCAAGCCGCGAAGGCGATGAAGGATGACTTCGAGGAGCGCGGCTCCGGTGAGCGGAAGCAAGATAAGTCGAGCCGCAGCGGTGGTAGAGGCGCGCGCAACAGCAGCGGCAACAGCCGCCGAGGCGGGAATGACAGTCGCAACGATGGCAAGGGCACGCGCAAGCGCAATGAGCGCAGCGCTGTCGATCGCGGAAGCTCAGGCCGCGGCCGTGCATCAGGCGCCGGCGGACAGGACGCACGCGGAGGCCGTGATGCAAGCGCGCCGGGTCGCAAGAGCGGCGCGCCATCCCGCGGGCCGAAGGAGCGGAGCGCACGCGGTGGCAGAACGGCGCAAGAGGGACGCTCAGGCAGCCGTTCAGGCGGACGCCAGTCGGGCAATGCACCGCGCGGTCGAGGTGCTTCCAAGCGCTAGAGCATCGGCAAGAACAAAAAAGACGTAATCCGGATCATCCGGTTACGTCTTTTTGTATATCCTTGATACTTATGTACCGATGCTGGCCCGCTCAGCCTTGGTCATCTTCTTGATGACCAATTCGTAGGAATGATCGATGAGATCGATGATCTCTTCATCCGTCAGGTTGCCGTCCAATGCGATCGAATTCCAATGCTGCTTGTTCAAGTGATAACCCGGAGTAATCTCGGGGTACTGCTCACGCAGCGCGTCGGCACGCAGCGGATCGCACTTCAGGCTGATCTGCGGACCGCCGTCAGCGGGAAGCAAGGCATACATCTTGCTGCCCACCTTCATTACATTTACATCAGGACCAAATGGATTCGTTAAGCTCGTCCCGCGCTTCGTCATGCAATAATCGCCCCATTTCTGCATAACCACATACCCCCTGCATTTTTAAATGTTCAGTTATCATTTAGCATAGCGAACTGATCAGAGGTAATCAAACTTTGTTTCGTTTTGGGAGCTCAGGCGGTTTCCTCATGCTGTCGAATAAGTGCCGTACAGCTGATATCGGATTATGAATAAGCATGCGAGGACCAGCGTAGCGCATAACCTCTTTAATCTGGTCGCGCAAATCCGGCTTATAACAATGAACCGTGCATTTGCCGCAGGTCGATTTCTGTTCCCCGAAGGGGCAGCGGCTAAGCCGTTTATGAGCATAAGCCATCAGCTCCGAGCAAGCCGCACACAGCGGTTCTTTATGATGACCCTTACAATAGATACGAATCATATGGGCTACCGTAGCCTTTTCTCGCTTGATGCGAGGTCCTTCCATTCTGCACCCTCCTCTTACACATTGAATAGTCTCGATAGAAGCATTATCGTTTCAGCACCCCGATCAAATCGTTTGTTTCATTGTAGATTATATCTATTTTCGAAGAACAATAAGGTGAGTTTAGTAACATCTGGATTCCAGCGGGGAGATCTCTATTGTTACATTCTTGTGAAAATGATATATTATATATATTATTTAATTACTATTGAACGTTAAAAGGACTGATACCCGTATGAGTTATGATTCGCGCTCACCGCTCTACATGCAAGTGCAGCAATATATCCAGAACCAGATTGAGCATGGAGAATTGAAGCCGAATGATCGCATACCAACCGAGAAAGAACTGATGGATCAATTTCAAGTGAGTCGAATTACAGTGGTTAATGCCTTGGCTTCGCTCGCTAAAGAAGGAATGATATATCGTGTGCCAGGCAGAGGCAGCTTCGTAGCAGAAGCGCCGCCAACTGATTCAGCACCTGATCAAGAGACTAAGGCAGTGCTTGAAGACAGCCCTTCAGTTAAAGATACACCTGCACTCAATGTCGCGCGCAGAACTGAACGAACGATAGGGTTTGTCATGCCGACATTGAACGATTATTTTGAGGTACGGATCATTAACGCAATTAAGCTAACCTTGAAGGAACGCGGCTATAACTTGCTGATAGCGTACAGCGATGGGGACAAAGAGCGGGAAGAACAGCAGATTCGTCAATTTATGGATATTGGCGTAGCCGGACTGCTGCTATTTCCAGTGGATGAGGACCTGTACAACGAGGAGATTCTGTCGCTTAAAGTGAATCAATTTCCGTTTGTGCTGATCGATCGTTATTTGCCTGGCGTTGAGACGCATTATGTATGCTCTGACAATCGCCTGGGAGCGAAGATGGCCGTGCAGCACCTTATGGAGCTTGGACACCGCAAGATTGCGATCTGTACGGACGCTTACCGTGAAACGATGAGTGTTCAGGACCGCATACATGGATATATGGATGCTTTTCAGCAGTCGGGGGAGCTGATTGATCCATCGCTAATCTTAACAGATTTTACAGTGCCGAATGATCCGGAAGCGATGATGAACTCCGTGTTGGCCCGCTATATGAAGAGTGAAATGGCTACTGCCTATATTGCCCTGAATGGACAGCTTGGAATTTATTTGAAAATGATTGCAGAACGACTCGGATACCGTGTGCCTGAGGATATTTCCATCGTCAGATTTGATGATCCTGGCAGTCCGAACGGACATAAGGGATACTTCACCCACATTGATCAAAATGAAGCGGAGATTGGACGTCTCGCAGCGAGTACGCTTGCTGATCTGTTGGAGAAGCCTGCAGGAAACTCCAGAGATGGACGCTACGAGAAGATTATGCTTACGCCGAAGCTGAGGATTAGACAATCAACTACAAGTGTATCCCAATAATAAGACAGGCTGCCTTATGAATAGGCAGCCTGTTGCTGTGTTATGCGGGTATTTGGACAAGCGTGAGAACAGACAGAAAGTGTACGACTGACCCAGCCAGGACAAATATATGCCAGATCATATGATGATACGGAAATCCCCGCCATACATAGAATATCGTGCCGACTGTATATAAGATGCCGCCGGTAACGAGTAATATTAATCCGATCTGCGGCATCGAATCGACGAGCGGACCCCAAGCAAACACAATGATCCAGCCCATAAGAATGTACAGTCCGGTAGAGGCAAATAGAAATTTTTTAGTGAAAAATGCTTTAAACACAATTCCGCCTGCTGCAATAGCCCAAACGATGCCGAACAGTGTCCAACCGAGTGCTGGAGGCAGCGCGATCAAGACAAGAGGTGTATACGTGCCTGCAATGAATAGGTAGATAGAGGAGTGATCGAAGGTTTCAAACAGATCCTTTATCTTTCCAGGCGGAAAGCTGTGGACAAGTGTCGAAGAGGTGTATAGCAGAACCATCGTCACCCCATATATTGTGAAACTGACCACATGAATAGCTTCGCCATAAATCACCGCGAAAACGATCAATAAGGTTAGAGCAGCAATGCTTAACACGGCACCGATTCCGTGAGTGATGGCATTGGCTATCTCTTCACCTTTCGTATAGGTATGAGTATCGGCCATATTCATTCATATCCTTTCAAACGAACCTTAGCTTAGGATGAGCACTGTTCCTATGCTTATTAATCTATTGTATCGAACTATGAAACGTCCTGCAAATGAAGGAACGGACGCTGCTGATCCATTTCACTAATTTCAGAACATGTCCAATAGCAATTGTTCATATACTCCATTGGGAGAACTCAACGATACTCCAACGATGCATCACAAATTAGTGAAATGGAGAGAGTTCATATGTTGAATACAGAGCAGATCATAGCGCGAACAGATCAAACCGGGGCTCCGAACTATAAGCCGTTGCCGATCGTGATTGCACGCGCCGAGGGAGTATGGGTTGAAGATCCAGAAGGGCGCAGGTACATGGATATGCTTAGTGCCTATTCTGCACTCAATCACGGACATCGTCATCCTGTTATCGTGCAGGCATTAAAAGATCAATTGGATCGAGTGACGCTGACCTCAAGAGCTTTTCATAATGACCAATTGTTTGTGCTGTATGAGAAGCTATGCGAGCTAACTGGGAAGAGTGCGGTGCTTCCAATGAATACGGGCGCAGAAGCGGTTGAAACTGCGCTGAAGGCTGCAAGACGCTGGGCGTATGAAGTAAAGCGGGTGCCTGAAGATGAAGCGGAAATAATCGTTTGCTCAGGTAATTTTCATGGCCGAACGATAACCGTTACTTCTTTTTCAACTGAAGATGCCTATAAGCGGGGCTTTGGACCATTTACACCAGGCTTCAAGCAAGTGCCGTATGGTGATTTGACAGCGCTTAAACAAGCGATTGGCCCGAATACAGCAGCGCTCCTTATTGAGCCCATTCAGGGTGAAGCAGGAATCGTGATTCCTGAACAGGGGTATTTGAGAAGTGCTTATGAGCTGTGCTCGCAAGAACAAGTACTGTTTATTGCGGATGAGATTCAGACGGGCTTCGGACGGACCGGCAAGCTGTTTGCTTGCGATTGGGAACACGTAAAGCCGGATATCTATGTGCTCGGCAAAGCTTTAGGCGGTGGTGTTTATCCGATCTCTGCAGTTGCGGCCAATCATGACATATTAGACTTGTTCAGCCCTGGCTCGCATGGCTCGACTTTTGGCGGCAATCCGCTCGGCTGCGCTGCGGCAATAGCGGCGCTTGATGTGTTAGAGCATGAGCGCCTGGTGGAGCGTTCAGCGAACTTAGGAGCCTATACAATCGATCGTTTGCGATCGATTCACAGCCCGCTCATTAAGGAGGTGCGCGGACGCGGATTGTTTATAGGTGTAGAGTTGTATGAAGCGGCGCGTCCAACGTGCGAGCGCTTGATGGAGCTGGGAGTGCTGTGCAAAGAAACGCATGTCAAGACGATTCGCCTGGCTCCTCCGCTAACGATTACCGAAGAGGAGCTGGATTGGGCGCTGGAACGGATCGAGCGAGTGCTTACAGTACATGCATCAGTTGAGTGAAAGCGGGGAGGGGGCTTCTTTATGAGACAACAGGTCAGCATTATTGGAATACCGCTTCATCTGGGGCAAGGACGTCAAGGAGTGGATCTTGGAGCGGCGGCGATTCGATATGCGAATTTGACGGATCGGCTCACAGCACTTGGGTGTGATGTGATGGACATAGGCGATGTACCAGTACCTTTACCTCATTCCATGTCGGGAAATGAGATACCCGATAAGCTGAGAAATGTAAAGGAAATCGCGGCGGTTTCGGTTGAAGCAGCAAAACGAGTGGAGGAGCAGCTGCTCGGCGGACGTTTTCCGATCATACTCGGCGGAGACCATGCGATTGCGATCGGAAGCTTGGCAGGCGTGATGCGAGCGGTGCCTCGTCTCGGTGTAATCTGGTTTGATGCCCATACGGACATCAACACCGATGAAACGACACCTTCAGGCAATGTGCATGGCATGCCGCTTGCAGTCGCAATCGGGATAGGGCATCCCAAGCTTGTGCAGGTTGTGGGGGCCGCTAATCGAATAGACGCCGCCAACATCGTTATAGTTGGCGCGCGTTCAATTGATCCGGGTGAGAAGACGCTGTTGAAGCAAGCCGGAATAACGGTATTCACGATGCATGAGATCGATCGCATAGGCATCGCCAGCGTGATGGAAGAAGCGATTCGCATAGCCAGTCGCGATACGGATGGTGTGCATCTTAGCTTGGACTTGGACGCCTTCGATCCGATCGAGGCTCCCGGAGTAGGGACTCCTGTCCAAGGAGGACTTACGTATCGAGAAGGCAGCTTGGTTATGGAGATGCTGGCAGCAGCCAACATTCTAACCTCAGTTGATGTAGTAGAAGTGAATCCGCTGCTGGATCAATGCAACAGAACCGCAGAGGTGGCGGTTGATATGATCTGTTCACTGCTTGGAGAGCGAATTATGTAGAATGATATACGAATTGATCTTATAATAAAAGGATAATGATTAGGAGGAGGGACGCTACAGTAATCTGAAACATACTTATTGCATGTTATGCCTTGCTATGACTGAGTTTTGAAGGAACATCAACTATTTTGGAAATGCACTTGATTAGCGGTTTTATTATTCGAGGAGGTCCATAGTAATGTTGCTGAAGGAAAATGATATCGTAGTATTTCAAGGTGATAGTATAACAGACTGCTGTCGTGTTCGTTCGAGTGCGACAGACATGGGGCACGGCTATGCTCTAATGGCGGCAGGATTATTTGGCGCCAAGTATCCTGACAAGCATGTGACTTTCTATAATCGCGGGATAAGCGGCGACCGAGTCAGGGATTTGCAAGAACGATGGGATATCGATTGCATCGCGTTAGAGCCGACGATCGTGTCTATCTACATAGGGATCAATGACACATGGCGTCGCTATGACGGCAACGATATTACTTCTGCCGCAAGTTACGAAGCAGGGTATCGAGATATAATCGAGCGCACACTTTCTCGAACCAACGCCAAGCTTGTCATGGTAGAGCCATTTGTCTTGCCGGTGCCTGAAGATCGTATGACTTGGCGTGAAGATCTGGATCCAAAGATAGATGTTGTACGTCATCTTGCTCGTGAATATGGTGCCGCATTAGTGCCGCTAGATGGTCTGTTCGCTCAGGCTTCTACGAAAGCACCGTGTGCTTATTGGGCGCCAGATGGCGTGCATCCAAGTCCGGCAGGACATGCGTTAATCGCGAAGGCTTGGCTAGAGACGGTGGGTGCACTTTAGGAACAGCGGCATGTATGTAGTGATAATATTATACATTCACATTTAGTAGGAGTGGTTCCTGAGTCATGAAAATGGCTGCGGGACCGCTCCTTTATTCATTTGTGACTATTCTAGGTGAGTTATATGTCTTTGAGATATATGTCTTATAGAGCGTTTGACCAATATCCCAAGGGCTCAGGAAGGGGGCATATGAACTCTCAGGAAGGCGACGCATGAACTTAGGAAATAGAAAGTGTGAGTATCGCGCAGCACAAATATCGAGCAGAATGGGCATGAGCACAGGGGTAATGAGTGTCGGTGCGAGCGTTTGACCAATATCCCAAAGGCTCAGGAAAGGTACGAAAGAATTCAGAATAGCGTCAGTGTGGGTGTTGATATAGATAACCAATAAGCATAGAAAGTGTGAGAGAAGGTAGAAGGATGTTCATTTCATCAAATGACAATCTAAGAGATAACTTTATATAGCAGTATGAAAGCTAGAATTGCTAGTATCCTGTGCATTGCGAAGCATGTATCGTAATCACAGGCTTATGCGGCAAAGTGTGTAGAGGAATTCGTATGATGTCTGGAAACGAAGTTGGAGTGTGTCGACATGGATAGGCTGATTAATTGATCCCATGCAGAATAGGGCTTGGAAATGGAGTTAAAACGAAAACAGAACTCATCCAAATACCTCTGTAAATACTTTGGTCCAATTCCATGGAAGGTGTCGATCATCCAACTGCGGGCTTGCTGAAATACTTTTTTCAGGTGACGAAATCGTATAGCTCGATAAGGATGAGGAATTATCGTTATGCTGGACATATCTGTGCAAATATGATGGTCGATAAAATAGCGGCAAACGATGGGGCGCAAAGTTCTACCGCTAAGCTGCTGTCGATCGACGCGTTTCATCTTGAGAGCGACAATCTGTTCGTCAGTGTTCATGGATGCGGCCACAATTAGTGGATGCTCTTTTGGGAGAAGCTCCAATGTTGAACGGAAATAAGGTTTTCCATGATAATCGACAATCCCTTGAAGGATACCTTCCAGAGGCTGTTCGGTATCTGAAGCGCTAATAATGGCTCGTATCTTATGGAGAATGGACCAAGCGGTCTTATAAGTTACTTGAATAATCGAGCTGAGTTGAACTGCGTTGATGTTGATATTGTGTTGGGAAAGTAGCCATATTGCGGTGATCCACTTCTGTAAAGGGGTGCGGCTATTTTCCATAATGGTGTCCGTTGTGAGCGAGGTGTGATGCTTGCATGCGCCGCATTCGTATAGAGGCAATCGTCGTGTGCTAATGACATAGGCATATGAATAATCGCAACGGGGACAGATAAACCCACGAGGCCACTTCATATTGAATAGATAGGAAACACAAACCTGTTCGTCAGAAAAATGCAGTAATAATTCCTCAATCGTATTCCACGCATTCAAATTGTTCATCGTTCTCACTCCTCATCAAACCACGAATGTATGTTCCTATCTATGACTAATTATACCAAACGAATGTTCGTAAATCAACTATTATTGGTAAAAATCAATATTAAAATGAGAACTGAAGTCTCAAGAGAGAATAGGCATGAAAATGATATTTACCTGAGGAGAAGGGATATTGGTCAAATGGGCTGTAAGAGGATATTCATTTCAAGAAGAGTTCAAGAAGAGTTCGAGAAGTGCGCCTAAAAGCAAAGAGAAAGCCCAAGAAAAGCAGGCTCCTGAGTGAAAGGGATAATGGTCAAAAAGGCTGCAGAAGGGTATTCATGTGGAGGAACTCTTGCTTTATTGGTAGATAGCTGAAGAGAGATATGGAACCTGAAAACAGAAGATAGCGAACAAGGTAAAAAGTATCAAATTAATTAATTGCAGTTGTCCTACAATGAGTGAGTAGCTTAGTTCTTGAGAGAGGTGTTAATGATGATGAAGATGAAGGATATAGTGTCTGCTCATTTTACGATGCTTGAAGGCAGTGCAGCTGAGATTGGCCGTCAGCAGGGGTTGGAAGTGAAGCAACAGCCGCAATTGCTCGATCTATCCTTGTTGAAGGATGAACTTCCTGCGTATGTGTTAACTGCAAATAAGAGTATAATCGAAAGTATCAATCCGTTGTGGAACGAGGAATTGGGGGCATTTGCAGAGGAACTGCAGGTACCCTCGTCGAAACTGATCTATTATGCGAACACTCAGATTGCGGCTGGCTGCAGTCATTGCGCAGTACTTCCGAACCGGACAGCTGATAAATGCACCTATGTGCTGCGTACTTATGATTTGGCCCCGCATATGGACGATATGCGGCTGTGCTCTACTAGAATGACGGGAACGTATACGCACACCGGATTCTCCATCCAATTGTTCGGACGCAGCGAGGGGATGAATGAGCATGGATTATGTGTGACATTTTCCGCATGTGGTCAGCCTGTTGGAGACCTTCCTGGAATGAGGAAGCCGCGTGCAGAGGGACTGCAGTTCTGGGCTGTCGTGCGCCTGCTATTAGAAAAATGCAGCACTGTAAGTGAAGTGTTAGATACGTTGAAGGAAATACCGATCGCCTCGAATATGAATTTGCTTGTCACGGATCTAAAGGGGCAGATTGCGCTCATTGAGACGTATGACGGGATATATGCTGCAAGGTTAGTGGACGTTGAGAGCGAAATGTCGCATCTCATCGCTACGAATCACCCACTGTTTACTGAAGTCGCTCAGGTTGAACCGCGGGTTATGAGCAATTCGATGGTGCGGCTTGAGACGATGGAGCGTGTGATGAATCAGGGAGGGCGGCTTATTGCGAAGAGCGATCTGCTGCGATTGATGGAAACGGAATACCCAACAGGACTCGCGATTCACAATTATGAGCAATGGTTTGGCACGTTGCGGTCGATGCTGTTTGATCTGGAGGATCGATCAATAGATGTATGCTTTGGTTCTCCGTTGTTGAACCCTTGGTATAAGCTTAAGGTTGGAGATAGGTTAGAGGCTCACACCTATGAGGTAAAGCTCCAGATGAAGGAATACGGCCCACAGTTCTGGGCTGATCATTCACAAGCCTGATAGGAGGGGCGGCTGATGACGAAAAACACGATTGAACGCGCTGTACAATATATCGAAGCACATCTTTGTGAGCCGCTCCGGGCAGAAGATGTGGCACGTGAAGTGCACATTTCTCATTCACATTTTCATCGGATATTTATGGCGCTAACAGGAGAGACGATCGGCAATTATATTCGCAAAAGACGGCTGACGGAAGCAGCACTGGAGCTATTGGGCACGAATCGCCCGATAATGGACATCGCGATGGACTATCAATTTGAATCCCAGGCTGCTTTTAGCCGTTCGTTCAAGCGTGTGTATGGAACTGCTCCGTACCAGTTTCGCGCACGAGGAACTCGACCCGTTATGAGTGAGAAAGGGCAGCTGCTCGGAAAGAGGCTGCATCATCGATTGGATCATATTACGATCGAGCCGAAGATTCATGTGTTAGAGCGCTCCATCCACATTATCGGGACGAGAGGATGGACTACGCTGCAGCATAATCGAATTTCGGATATCTGGAATGAGTTGATAGCGAGACGGCAGGAAATAGCGGGGATTAAAGATCATTACACGGGATATGGAATATGCAGAGCAACCAGCGCAATATCGTTTCAGGAGTTTACGGAGGAATCACCGTTTGAACAGATGGCGGGGTATGAGGTTTACCCAGACAGCACCGTTCCCGATAAGATGTGCGCATGCGTATTGCAGCCGGGGCGATATGCTGTGTTTGAGCATCGGGGACCGACGAAGCTGCTACCTGCCAGCTATGAATATATTTGGGGCACGTGGCTGTCTAACACGGATCAAAGTCTCGATTGCCGCGATGACTTCGAGCTGTACGGCTCCGAGTTCAAGGGCAAAGAATCCAATGAATCCAAGCTCTATATCTATATTCCTATTAAATGAACGGCGAAATAATCAAAGGCTGAGATGCATATCAATGACATCTCAGCCTTACATAGGTTAAACCCACTCTTACTACCAGTTCGATCCGCCTGAAGAGTTATTGTTATTGTTGCTCCACGATGATCCTCCTGAGCTGTTGGAGCTGTCGCTTCCCCAGCTGGAGCCGCCCGAGGAATTATGCTGCGACCGCTGCTGCTCATCTGCACGTCGAGCAGCTTCTTCACGCCGTTCCTCAGCAAGTACATGCTCATAAGCGGAATTCATAGCGGATATAATGCCAGCTAAGGCTCCAGCTTGATAAGCAGCATCCTCATATTTCCCTTGAGACATCAGATTGCGAACTTGGTTCTGGATATTAGAATAATCTCCGTTGTATCGCGATACATTCACTTTACTGCGCGTTCGGCTGTATGTGGATTGATATTTTTGCTCCATATCATGAATCTTGCTCTCAGCGCTTCGTTTAAGCGCAGCGGTACGTTCGACATCCTGCAGGTAAGCTTCAGCATCTCGAACGAAGCGGCTGCTCAGTTCAACAAGCAGATCCACATCGTATGGCGGCTCGTTCAGCATGGACATCAAGCTGTTGTTCAGCTGCTGTAGCTGCTGCTCCAACTGATTCCACTGGCGAAGCAGTTGATTGCGGCTGATGATGCTGCCGCCTGATCTGAACGCCTTTTCACCTGCTGTAAAGTGACGCTTAGATTCCTCTAGTCGTTGATCCAAGCTGCGGACCAACTCCGTATACACTTGGGCACACTTATCTCGCTCCTGCAAATGATGAAATATTTCATCCAGAGCGGTTCGTGCCAGCTCGTACTCTTGAACCTCGACTCCGCACCAAGTGCGTACTTGAATGAGCTGACGAGCAGCTGCTGGAAGAACATGAAGGATGCCTAGATAATCCTGCCACTGTGCTTCCCAGTGCTTCGTGCGATAGAGATGTCCAACACGCTCAGTTAGGGCGCGAAGCTGTTGATCTTCTTCCGGATAGCCCGTAAGCTTGCCTGCTACTTGATCGATATCTGCCGCATTCTTAAGCTTCAGATCAGCAAGCCGCTGCACCATCTGCACAGCATCAGCCAGCTGTTGACCAGAACGCTCCAATAATCGCTCTGCCTCCGGTACATCACCATCCTGCAGTACTATGAACATCCGCTCTATTGTCGCTTGAGCTTCCTCAATTCGCGCATAAGGAGCAATATGCACCAGCTTTAGGCTGTGCTCCTGCACAATGGCCTCGAAGCGATTGCGATGCGCTGCCGCATCGTTCGGAAACTGGCGATATGCCTCCGCAATGCGAGGCACCGCAGCAATATCCTGCTCCAAGCGATCATGCGCTGCTTGTGCCTCAATAAAGCGCGTATTCGCTTGGAGCGGGTCGAACGCGTCCAGATCATCGATGGCTTGAAATTCTTGAGCCAGCAGCTTACTGCGTTCCTCTAGCTTCTCAAGCGACCACTTGCGTGCAGTCTGCTCTTGCGTTAACGTGGACTGCACCTGACGCAGGTCGCTCTTCTCCGTTATGAGGCCCGAGCTAACGTTCTTCTCGGTCTCTTCAATTGAGATGACACGCTGCAAGATAGAGGCAGTCTTCGATTCATAATCCTTAAGCTGTACGGTCGTTAGTTTAAGCTGGGTGTACACCGAGCGGCGGATATATTTCACGCTACCGATCTGTTGAAGCTGATCAAGCACCGCCTTCAGCGTAACGAGCAGCTCATTAAGCTCACGATCAATTGCTTCAGCTGTTTGCAAGGTTAAGCCCTGATAAAGGTTTGCATATGGTCGATTCCGTTCAGAGGAACGGTTCAGTTCGGCCATGAGTTCTGGGATTCGCTTCAGAAGCCGCTGATGGCGAATCTTGGACCATAAGAAGAATCCCGCCGCAGCAACGGCCAAAAGAGCGGCTAAGACGATTAATATAGTCGACCAAGGAATGTGGATCGGCTGACGATTACTGATCGGATTGACAGCAGCAGAGCTGTCTGGATTAGACGGTTTGCCAGAAGCAGGAGGTGTCTGAGTCTCCGACTTAGGCGTATTGCCTTCAGGGCTAGACGGTGCTACAGGCGAAGATGTCGGTGTCACTGGAGACCCCGAGCCAGCAGGAGCCGTTAGCTCATTCGTGGCATTCATCAGGGTGATCGCACCGTCAGCGAAGCGACCTTCCTTCGCGGATGGAATGAAATGATGATCGACGAATTCGCTTAACTTCGGCTTAGAAGATCCATCCCCATTATAGTCTTCGGGCAATGCGTCAATCTTAGCCTGCAATGCGGGATTGTTGAAGTTCATTTCAACTCGGCGATCATTCTTAGATAACAGAAGCACGACATCGTCAGCAGTCAATTGCCAAGCTTCATAGACGGAAGTGGCATAGTCTTCCGGGTTCTCGCCTTCTAGACTATTTATAGTCAGAAAATAGAAGGTGTACAAGCTGCCCTGCGCCGCCTGTTCAATGCCTTCTAACGATTCCTTCGGAATCATAGCTGCTGTATCTTGAACCAAGCCATCTTTAGGCGGTATCGGATCTGCATATATGACACCGGGTACGATTAGCACCAATATGAGCATAAATGCCAGCCATCGACGAGCATTTTTCACAAAAAAACCCCTCCCTATGCTGGTTATCGTATGTAAACATATTACTGTCTACAGTATACGAGAGGGCTTAGAGAGAGGAAAGGACTTTTTATTCAGATTCATTTCTTCTTTAATGCCAAGGCTTCTACGAATGTACAGAACAGCAGCTTGACATGCGTATAGTAAACTATGCTTATCGCTTAGTCTCCGCTTAGTACGGCAACTCGGACTTGATAATAGAATCGCTGCCAAGCGGGAGAAGCTTGCTTGAGATGCGGATGCTCACGAAGAAAGGCGTCCATCGCTGCGCGCTCCTCTAATGAGAGGTTATGCTGCTGCGAATCAGCGCTCTCTGGACGCACTTCATCTCTTTGCAACGGCTTATCAGGCTCATAGGCCATATGCTACAGCTCCTTTCAAACGGGATGATCACTAATCCTCATGCGCCCAGCTTCTGCGTAGTGTGAACAGCTCCCGCAGCTGCTCGGTGGACATTTCCGTGATCCAGTTCTCACTGCCGGTCACGATTGAATCGCTTAAGCCCTGCTTCAGCTCAAGCATCTCATCGATTCGCTCTTCCAGCGTACCCAGCGTAATGAACTTGTGTACTTGAACATCTCGCGTCTGGCCAATCCTAAAGGCGCGGTCTGTAGCCTGATTCTCAACGGCCGGATTCCACCAGCGATCAAAATGAAACACATGATTGGCCGCAGTAAGGTTCAATCCCGTACCACCAGCCTTGAGTGAGAGAATGAAAATAGAAGGCGTGTCAGCAGAGTCAGTATTCTGAAAGTCCGTGATCATCTCATCGCGCTTCTTCTTAGGAACGCCGCCGTGCAGAAATAGAACTTGTTCACCTGTATGCTGCGATATCGTGCGCTGCAGCCATTCGCCCATGCCGACAAATTGAGTGAAGATAAGGCATCGGTCTCCCTCCGCTCTTAGCTCTTCGATCATATCCAACAAGCGTTCCACTTTATTGGAGCGGGATACCCATGGTTCATCCGTTTGCCCTTTCAACAACAGATCAGGAAGATCGCATACCTGCTTTAGCTTGGTTAGAGTAGCTAGGATGAGCCCTCTTCGTTCCATTGCTGTTAGGCGATCGATCTTGTCGAGCATATCTTGAATAATACCTTCGTACAATGTGCCCTGTTCGACCGTTAATGGGACATATACTTTCATCTCATTCTTGTCGGGCAGATCGAGCTGGATGGCAGGATCCTTCTTAATACGTCGGAGCAGAAACGGATTAATCAGCTTCTGTACCTGTTGAATCGCATCAGCATTTCGATCGCGTTCAATCGGTAGAATGTACCGTTGTCTAAACTCATTCAGACTTCCAAGATAACCGGGATTAATAAAGTCGAAGATCGACCACAATTCAGTTAAACGATTCTCGATCGGTGTACCCGTTAATGCGATGCGGTGCTGAGCTTCCAAGCGGCGAACAGCGGCTGATTGCTTCGTGTATACATTTTTTACGTTCTGTGCTTCGTCCAGACACACACAGCTCCAAGTTAGCTGGGCCAGATCATCCTCATCCAACTGCGCTGTCGTGTACGAGGTCAGTACGAGATCTGCATCTTCAACATCCTGCACGAAATCAGGTCCGTGCTTGCGGTTGCTGCCGTAGTGAATGTAGATGCGCAGACTAGGGGCGAAGCGCTCCAGCTCCTTCTGCCAGTTCCCGAGAACTGAGGTCGGACAGATTAGAACAGCGGGACTTAACAGCTGGTTCTGTCCGCGAAGCACGAGTAAATAGTTGATAAATTGAATCGTCTTGCCGAGTCCCATATCATCTGCCAGACACCCTCCAAGTCCAAACTGTCGGAGGAAGAGCAGCCAGGATAAGCCTTCGGTCTGATATTTGCGAAGCGAGCCTAGGAAGCTCTCAGGAGCCTGAATGAGCGGCAGTGATTGCTTCTGCTGGAGCATAGCGATCATATCGGTTAACGCTTCATTTAGCTCAATCTCGAACTTGAAATAGGCTTCGTCATCGCGATCCAACACGGCATCTTCGTCCCAGCTGTTCATGTCATCCTGCAGCACCATTTCAAGCACTTCTCTGAAACTTAGGCCGCGTTTCTTGCGCACGCGGTTCATAACAGCGCGGATTCGAGCCAACGTCGCCGGGTCCAGCTCGATCCAGCGATCTCGAAACCGCACGAGCCGCTGCTGCTGCTGTGCCAGCTGCTCCAGCTCGTCTGCGGTCAGCGTCATGTCGCCGACCGCAAATTTCCAGTCGAAGTCGAGAAGCTGCTGTATTCCGAGCATAGAGTTTCCCGCTGAGCCGGTTGAAGACTTCATCTTGGCTTTCATCCGCAGCTTACTGCGCTTTAACGATTCCCACCATGAAGGAAGGTAGACAGCCGTGCCTTCTGCGAGAAGGCGAGCGCTGTATTCGGAAAGAAATTTCCATGCCTCATCGTTAGATAGCTTATGGCGAAGCCGTTCAGGATACTCGTTGTCTGTTAACTCGGGGAGCTGCAGCGCCCACATGCTTAAGCTCTTATCCACACGCTCCTTGATGTATGGCTCCCAATGCGCTGGAATGCGATGTTCTTCCGACGTACTGTTATCCGCAGTGATGGAAATGCTGTTGTCCCACGAATCGTGACCCAGTCGAAGGAGACGCTCGGGCTGCTCCTTATCCTGCAGGACGAGCTCAAGCGTCCAGCTGTGCTCATCGCCATATGGCTCCATCAGACGCAAGCCTGTGCGGAATGGCAGCGGATCTTCCTTAATCCCCAAGG
Source organism: Paenibacillus sp. EB106-04-04-XG159 (assembly GCF_058791835.1). NCBI lineage: Bacteria > Bacillati > Bacillota > Bacilli > Caryophanales > Paenibacillaceae > Paenibacillus > Paenibacillus sp. EB106-04-04-XG159. The sequence goes on from NZ_JBYTDY010000002.1 coordinate 29,248, forward strand.
AGACAAGCCAATCTTCTTCGTCACTCTGCCACGGAGCGCGTCTATCTATCTCCATGAGATCCGCCTGATCCGGCAGCATAGGCTGTTCGGAACGCAAGCTGCTCCATGCGGAATCGAGAGGCTCATACTGCTCGATAAGCTCTGCTATGATCGCATCCAGCCATATATGCACGGGTCCGAGTTCCAGCCGCTCCGCTTCCTGCCATAGGGATGCAGCAGTCCCGACTAGAGCTTCTGGCAGCGTGAGCTTCCAGCCAAATGAACCTTCATTCCATTTATCGATATCAGGAGTGTACCAGCCGTGCTTAAGAGTTTCGCGCAGCAACGATGCGATACGCATTAGCAGCTGTACTTCATCGCTCCAATGAATAACAGCCGCTTCAATCGGCGATGCATCACAGAAGTAATGCATCGCCATGAGCGGCGGTACGATGAAGCCTTCCATGCCTCGCTGCTCGCGAATCTCCAGCATCGTACCGTAGCAGGAAGGCGCGTGCCAGCCGAATAGCAGGTGCTTGAAGGCGATGGGATTATGCCCGTATTCAAGCTCTTTCCAGAGAAAGACACTGCCGTTATCCAGCACCTTGCAGCGGGGAGCGATTGGTTTAGTTGTTATCATCAAAGGAGCTTTCCTTTCTTGATTTCTTCTTGAAGCGCACGCAGCCTCGAGTACTGGTGCGAAATATATTGTATATACCGCTCCCAGACAGGGACGCGGTTCAGCGTCTTATAGATCTGCTTGAGCTTCTTCATCAGCCTCACCGCGTCGCGATATGCATCACGGTTTCGCCCTGCAATCGCGCGTTCAACGGCCTGATGATACAGGGGCAGCAGCAGTTCACGCTCCTGCTGTTCCAGCTGCCGCAGCATATCCTTGTTGATCTCCCGCGGCGAGATGCAGCGGTACAAGTGAATATCAACCCAGGTTCGATACAAGCCTTTCTTCATTAGGTACTCACAATAGTACCAATAGGTATGATGAAGATAGTTGGTCATCACTTGATGCCAGGCTTTCGTATCCGACTGATGCTCAGCACCTTGACTCCATGCCCGCATAAACACAGCCCAGTCATTGCGTGAAGCGCGTTCCATAGCTGGCATCACCAAGTGGATCCAGCGGAGCAGCGTTGACCACTGGCTCCGGTCAGCGTGGTAATACATAATTCTCCAATAGTATACCAATTTGTCCTGCGTTCCAACGGCCTGCAGACGATCAATGGCCGCAGCATCGAGTCCTTGCAGTACTTCCTGCCAAGCTGCGATTCGCTGCATGTATCTCCAAGTCTTGCTCTCAGGTACAGCGTGTCGAAGATTGGCTTCAATTCTACTATATTCGACTTCCTGCCAATCGGCCTGCCTCAGCAATTGCTCCCATAGCAGCTGGTAGATGGATGTCCAATCCATGCCGGACCGTTCAATATAGGCTTCGCTGTCGATCACATATTGCTTAATTGACGCTACCGCCTGCGGATAGCTGCGGTATGCTTCCTCAGGCGATAATTGCTCAAGCAGCTGCTCCATTTCCTGCAGGGCGACCATATATTGATCGTCCATCTTCCACTGGATTCGAACAAATGACCAGTCCGACGATTGACCATTCATATTGCGATCAATGGCCTGCAGCAGAAACAGCTGAACGTGAAGCTGATATAGCAGCCTTATAGTCGGCTCCCAAGTATCGGAGTTGGCATACTCATAATAAGCTTGTGCCGTATGCGCAATTGAAGTATCAATGACATCTTCCTTGAAGTCAAAGTTAGCGGCAAAGAAAGCATGCCACTCCGCTGGCGAATGTGTTGGAAGAGGGAGAACAGCGCTGTCGATAATCTTTTTAGGTGTACGAAATAGCGTAGTGTTCGTATTAGCCATTACATCGGGAATAGCAGGCACAGCCGGCGTTGCAGCGATCTGAGGCTTCTCCTCCTTCAGCCACTGGTGGTACTGGCGACAGGAAGCCAGGAAGGTTGCTGAATGATAACCGTACATATTGTAAGCTTGAAAGAAAGCGGCAGCCAGATGGCGGCACAACGGACCGCTGTCACAGGAACACTTGCTCAGGCTTACTGTTTCCGTATGTAATAAGACCTCATAGGCCTGTTTATCCCTCACATCCGCCTTTATAAAGGAATTCTCCTCGGGCTGAAGCGATACAATTGCAAATCTTCGAAACAAAAACCAACCGCTCTCCAACACATCCAAGTCGATCTGAGTACGGACTTGTTCTGCGATATGTGCGATTCGGTCTCTCATTTGAGTCATGTGAACATTTCCTCCGGACTTGATCAGAGTAGTGTCATCCCGTTCGGACGTCTATTAACAAGAATAACAGCCATTGTAAATAAGGTCTACCAGCTAGTATAAACCTTTATCTGCGCTCTTAACAAAATATGCAATAAGGAATGTAAAAAAAAGCCTCTTTCACTTAGTCAGAACAAGACTGTCATGAAAGAGGCTGTTGTTATTATGGCTCGACCGGCAATCGATCAGGCAGCTGTTGTACGAAACTATCGGATAAATTCAATAATTGCAAGGCGCGATTGAATTCATCATTTGAGGTATGAATCGGCGCTGTACTATTTTCTTTCAGAGGGTATTCCGTTCGATCTTCATAGCCGCTCCCTGACACAAGCAAGGTCGTATCGTTCAGATAGGAGCCAGATGGCAAATAATATCGCTGAGGCAGGAGATTCGTATTCTGATTCAATAAATCGAGTCCGAAATGGATCTGCTCATCCAACGAAACTCCCATCAGATTAGCAACCGTAGGCAGGATGTCAACTTGACCGCCTGTCTGCTCAACGGTTTCGGGTGCAATCCCTTCCCCGATGATCATCAATGGAATATTGATCATATCAGCATATCCATACTCGTGACCGTAGATCTCAGCCATGAGATCCTTCTCATGGTTATCGAGCGAGTAGATAGGTAGTCCAAGGTGATCCCCATAAATGACTACCAAGCTATCCTCCCAGATCCCGCTCTCTTTCAAATCGGCAATAAATTGGCCTAATGCTTTATCGGCATAGCTCTGAGCTCGAATATAATCTCCAACTAATGTATCATTATAGCGTTCCGGGAGCTGGACTTGCGGTTTATCTTCCGGAATGGTAAATGGGTGATGGGCGGTCATGGAAATGATCTGCGCGTAGTACGGCTGGTTTGACGCCTGCATCTCCTTCAGCTTGTCAGTTGTCTTGCGATAAAGCACTTCGTCCGAGGAACCGAAGAATACTTTGTCCTCATCTTTGAAATATTCAGCGTCATAATAAGTATCGAAGCCAAGCGCGTCGTACATTTCTTTGCGATTCCAGAACTCGACTACGTTCGTATGGAAAGTAGCGGTCTGATATCCCTCGGCACTGAGCATCTTCGGCATGCTAGGCAGCTGTTTGTTGGCATACTCCCCGGATGCTGCACCCGAGCGAGGAATATACATAGATGTATTGACGACGAATTCCGCATCGGAAGTATTGCCTTGCCCAACCTGTTGATAGAAATTAGGGAAGTACAAGCCTTCTCCCATCAGTTTGTTCATGTTAGGAGTAATTTCTTGACCCTCAATCTCTAATCCCAGAAGGAAGTTCTGAAAAGATTCCATCTGAATAACGATTAAGTTCTTGCCTTTGGCAGTACCTGCTAGACGAGGATTGGCCACCGGCGATATGCCTTTAAGTTCATCGATATCAGCTTGATTAATCTGTTCGACAGGCACAACTTCCGGTTCTTTATTTTTGGACAATATCGTGTACGCTTCGTAATTCAGAATTCCCATCTGCTCTGCTTTCACGATCTCATTCATGCTGGCTCTGTTAGGAAGCACATTGAACAGGCACAGGAACAGCGATACGGCGAAAATGGCAGGCACGAAGCCTTTTCTGCCTTTAACAGCATTAGCTTTACGCCATTGCTTCGCTTTATCGCTGCGGAACAGCCAAACCGCTAATACGATGATATCAATGAAGATGAGCAGGAAGTAGGGGTCCATAAGCGAGAATACACTGTTACTAACCGCTGTTACCTGATTCACTTGCTCAAGCGCATGATATGTAGCGATGACGCCGTAATATTTGTAGTACATAATAACAGCGAACAGGATCCCGGTCAGAACGAGATTCACAGTTAGATAAATGGGGATCTTTCGCTTCGTTGCAAACCACTCAATGGCGCAGAACAACAACCATATGAAGGGAAGTTCCTTTACAATTATCGTCCAAGAAGATCCATCCTCAAAAATAACGAACCACGCTAAAGCACTCTTCAGGAGCAATACAATTGTAAATAGGATAAATGGATGAACAATCCACCGCCATCTCGGCGTTAGTCGTAACAAGGTAAACACCTGCCTTAATGTGATCGAAATCTTATCATGTTGTAGAGTTTGACCGAACTCCAGTTTACAATATTTATTGTTGATTTTGACACATTCCTATTAATAAATGCAAGTGATAATAATGTTATTAAATGTTGAAAAATAACTATATGAAGCAAAGCCGCCCGATTCCAGTGGAATCAAAGCGGCTCATATATCGGGCTTGCTTGTTATCAGTCTTCGTCTTCCTCCTCATCGTCATCATCGTCGTCGCTATCATGTTTGTCTTTTTTCTTATCTTTCTTCTTATGCTTCTTCTTATCTTTCTTGTGCTTTTTCTTATGGTCTTTATCATCGTCGTCGCAGTCGTCATCGTCATCATCATCATCGTCGTCATCATCGTCATCGTCTTCACAGCCGCAATCGCACTTGTCTTTCTTCTTGTGCTTCTTCTTGTGTTTTTTATGTTTCTTTTTCTTCTTATCTTTATCCTTTTTCTTATGATCATCATCATCGTCGTCGCAGTCGTCATCGTCATCATCATCATCATCATCGTCGTCATCGTCTTCACAGCCGCAATCGCACTTGTCTTTCTTCTCGTGCTTCTTCTTGTGTTTTTTATGTTTCTTTTTCTTCTTATCTTTATCCTTTTTCTTATGATCATCGTCATCGTCATCATCGTCGTCGCAGTCATCATCATCGTCAGTTTGATCTTCCAGGTCTATCTCGAATTTCTTGCCGCAGAGCAGCTCAACTTCCACTTCTTCAACGGAATCCCAGTCGATATCGGACATCCAATCCAGTAGAGCATCGTCCTTCGAATCCTTGCAACCCTCACTCAACAAGTCTTCGTAGCAGAATTTACTTGTGTTACCGTCCTCGTATTCGATTTCGATTTCCTCGATCTCGTCAAACCCGTAGCGGTACAGTTCGGATTTACACTTTTCGTATTTACCCAACCGAATCAATTCCTCTCATAGAAGATCGAAACTCTATAAGTTTCATTGCTATTCTATGATGCTAACTCCTATATGTTTGGGTATATGAATGAGGCTAATCGTGGATGTTTAGTTTTCTGACTACAAGCTGCTAGACAAGTACATCCGTATATTTTCCCTATTAGCTTATACTCGCCCTTCCTCATTGTTGCTAGAAATCATATTTTAATGCATCTCTACGAAAGACAAGGAGCGAACCTTATGAAGGGATTGATTCTTTGTGCAGGTAAAGGCACTAGGCTCCAACCTTTTTCGAATGACATCTCGAAAGCTCTGCTTCCGGTAGCGAACAAACCACTTATTCATTATAGTATCGAAAAACTAATCGCACTGAACATCAAGGACATCGGTATCGTGATCCAATCCGCGCAGGAAGCGATGTTTCGCCAATGTGTAGGTGACGGCAGTATATGGGAAGCCAACATTACCTACTTGTATCAAGAAAAACCGCTTGGAATCGCTGACGCTGTTAAACGAGCGGAAGTATTCACCGGCTCTGATTCTTTTATACTGCTCCTCGGGGACAATATGATCGAACAGTCTCTAGCTGGCCTGCAGACATCCATCTTGGATAAACGCCATGATGGTGCTTTGCTGCTTGGAGAGGTAGAGAAGCCTCAAGATTACGGCATTGCAGAGATTGCTGATCAACGCATTATCGGCCTGGAAGAGAAGCCTCTCTATCCGAAGTCCAATCTAGCGATATTAGGCGCATATGCATTTACTCCTAATATATTTGACGCGATTCATGCAATTGCTCCTTCAAGAAGAGGCGAATATGAGATTACGGATGCCATTCAGTGGTTGATTGATCGGCAGTTTTCGATTGCATATGATGTGACGGAGCTGTCGCATACGGATGTAGGTACGATTGAACGCTGGCTGGAGGCTACCCGTTGGGTTCTACAATCATATTCTGCACAAGAGCTGGAAGATTCCTATGAGCATGTGAAGCATTGTACGGTGATACACCCAGTCATGATTCACCCAAGCAGTCATGTGAGTGATTGCGTGATAGGTCCCTATACCGTCATTGGTCCAAATGTAACGCTAGAGAGATGTCAGATTAAAGGCAGCATCATATTGGATGGTGTAACTCTTTACCAGCGTGAAATTACAGATGCCGTCGTAAGCGAGCATCATGCGGTGTCAATTGCTCGGGGGGCAGATGTATGAACATTTTGGTTATAGGTGTAGGGTATGTAGGAACGACTACTGCGCTGTTGTTTGCAGAGCTGGGCTGGAATGTGGTTGGTGTAGATGCGAATGAACGCAAGATTCAAGAATTAGAGAATGGCGTATTACCATTTCATGAACCGGGCTTGGATACATTGCTGAAGAAGCATATCGAATCTGGAAAACTATCATTCAGCACGAATCTGTCCGAAGCAGTTAAACAGCATGACGTGATCTTTATCTGTGTAGGTACGCCTTCCATGGAAGACGGAGGAGCGGATCTGCAGTATGTGCGCCAGGTGGCAGCAACGATCGGTGCTTCAATGGATGAATATAAGCTTCTGGTAACGAAGAGTACGGTACCAGTCGGTACTCAGCGGCAGGTCTTGAAGTGGATCAGCGAGGCGCAGCCGCGGCCTATTCCGTTCGATGTAGTATCGAATCCGGAATTTCTGCGAGAAGGCAGTGCGATGTATGATGCCTTTCACCCTGATCGGATCATAATCGGCAGCGATACAGAAGCAGGCGCTGAGCAGCTTAAGAGATTGTACCGCGATCTGGAAAGCCCTTATCTCGTGACTTCTCCGGCAACAGCGGAAATGATCAAATATGCTTCTAATTCATTCTTGGCTGTCAAGATTTCATTCATGAATGAACTGGCAAGGTTATGTGATCAATTAGATGTGTCCATTTCTGATGTAGCTGAAGGAATGGGGTACGATGCGCGTATTGGCAGGTCATTCCTGCGCGCAGGCATTGGATTCGGAGGCTCCTGTTTCCCGAAGGATGTGAAGTCGCTTCTGCATACGTCTAAGATGCTTGGAGAACCTTTGCGCCTTCTGCAGGATGTTATAGCCATTAACGAAACGCAATACATTTATGTGCTTGAAAGGATGTTGAAGCGGCTTGGATCGTTCCAAGGGAAACAGATTGCCGTTCTTGGGCTTTCCTTTAAGCCAGGAACCGATGATATGCGTGAAGCGCCTTCCTTATCGATCATCTCTTATCTATTGAAGCATGGGGCAATCGTTCAAGTGCATGATCCCGTCGCTCGAATGCCCGCTCAATTGTTAACGGACAACCTTGCCCAGTTTACTGATCTGCAGGATACGCTTAGTGGAGCAGATGCAGTGATCATCTGCACGGAATGGCCTGATTACGCTGATGCGGATTGGGCTTCATTGAAGCAGGCTATGAAGCAGCCGCTATTGTTTGACGGCAGAAATATGCTCAAGCGTGAGCAGCTTCAAGCTTTGGGCTATACGTATGTAGGAATCGGAAATGGGTGACGGTAATGAAGACGATATTGGTAACAGGTGCAGCGGGCTTTATAGGCTCGCATCTATGTGAAGAACTGCTTAAGAATGAATCGATTCAAGTCATTGGGCTGGATGCCTATATTGATCTGACGACGCCCGTATGGATCAAGGAAAGGAATGTGGCGGAGCTGCTTAAGCACCCTCGATTTACGCTTCATGCTGCGGATATGATGACAACTTCCTGGGAGAAATTGCTGCCTGGGGTAGATGTCATCTATCATTTAGCGGGCATGCCTGGCGTAAGATCGAGTTGGGGAAGCGACTTTGTTCATTATGCCAACTATAATATTGTAGCTACGCAGCGACTGCTGGAAGGATGTAGAGCACATCCAATCAACAGATTGATCTTTGCATCTACATCATCTGTTTATGGCGAGAAGAAGGGGAAAGTAGATGAGTCTGCTATCCCCGAACCACTCTCGCCTTATGGTATTACGAAATTGACATGTGAGCACTTATGCCGTGTGTATGGCGAGGATCACGGTATTCCGATTGTCGTCATGAGATTCTTTACGGTTTACGGTCCACGTCAGCGACCGGACATGGCTTTTCATCGCTTTATTAAGCAGATGATTGAGGGGAAGCCGATCACGCTGTACGGAGACGGCAGCCAGAGCAGAGACTTTACTTATGTGGAAGATTGTGTGCGCGCAGTTGCAGCAGCTGCGGATGCTAAGGGAATTGTCGGACATACGATTAATATCGGGGGCAAAGAACGGGCGTCAGTAAATGAATGTATCGCGATATTGGAAGAGCTGCTCCAGAAGAAGGCGAAGGTGGAATCGGCAGGCGCTGCAGTAGGCGAGCCTAAGAGCACGTGGGCCGACATTAGCAAAGCCGAGCAGCTGCTTGGTTATTCACCGACAGTGGACTTGAAGTCTGGGTTAGCGAAAGAGATCGCTTATGTAAGACAGCTGTACTGATCCCTTCCCATCGCGTTGAATCCAAACCATGCCCGAGCTAAGGAGCCCGGGCATGTTTGTGATGGCTATATATGCGGTTCACGTCCATACCGATAATATATCTTGCGCTACCCGATCCCAGGTAAATCGCTGCTCTGCCAGTTTTCTTCCGCGCAGTCCCATTTGCTGGCATTGGTCCATGTTGGAGAGCATCTTATCCAGCTTATCGGCATATTCGAGCGGATTGTAAGGATCTGTAACGAGCATGCCGTTATCGTTCAGGATAACCTCAGGATTGCCGCCTCTTGCTGTGGTGATGAAAGGAAGTCCTGCAGCCATCGCCTCATAATGGACCCGCGCCAATGGCTCATCCCAGATCGACGTACAGACGAAAATGTCCGCTGCACAGAACCAACGATGAACATCATGAGCGTCTACATAGCCTGTAGTCAGTACAGGCAGCTGCGAGCGAGCTGCCAAGGCGCGAACGTAGGCGATATAATCGCTGACCCGGTTATCGGAATACCAAGCCCCGCCGACAACGACAAGCACGGCATCCTGATGCCGTAAATGCGACATGGCTCGAACGAGCACATGAGGTCCTTTATTGCGTGACAATCGACCGACGAATAAGATGACCTTCTTAGATCCTATCTGGTGCTCTGACCTGAGCGCTTGTCGATTCTGCTGTGACGTTTGTGATTCCTTCCATGGCGCGAAACGATCCAGATCCACACCTGAGTATATCGTTCGAAGCTTCGGCTCAGCCTGCGGATAATAGCGCGCGATTTCTTGGCCGATGAAGCTGCTGATCGTGATGATCTGTTCAGTCGTCTTAATCACGGCCTCCCCTTCATCTTGGCGAAGCTTGGTCGGATTGAACATATCATTATGCATACTTAGAATGATTCGCGAGTTAGGAGCTGATTGACGGACAGGGAGAACCATGCGCGGACGGTTGAAGATGTGAATGATATCGAAATGCTCTCCACAATAGTTCAGAAAGTCGACGACCCCTTCAGCGTATACATCAAATACACCTTCTGACGGAACCCGGACATATCGAATTCCATTCACCGTTTCATCGGGAAGGAGTTCTGGATCTGAGCGGCCAAGTATCGTTAGTCGATGATGTCGTCCAAGCTGCTGGGCGACTCCGCATATATAGGTTTGAATAGCGCCGCCGCGAATGTTAGGAACAGGCAGCTTCTCGGTACATATCATCAGCACATTCATATGTTATCGTCCTCCTTTCGTCACGCCATTTTGCGTCTAATCCGGCTTCTTCTATTGGATGACGCTGATCTTCTGGTTGCCAGGCGCTTTCTGTTCGCAAGTCGGCCGTTACCCTTGCGGGCGGTATTGCCTGCGACTCGACGCTTCGGTTTCTTCTTTCCTGCGCCGCTGATGCGCTTGCGAACTGCGGCTTTGGAGCGAGGCCGCTGTTTGCGCTGCTTGCGGCGCTTTGCTGCAGGTCGAGCAGTAGTTCCACGCGGAAGCATGAGCAATGGAAGAACAGCAGGATCAGGCAGCGGAGGATCTGAAACAGCAGCTTCTTGTGAAACTAGTGAAGGAGGCGGATCGTCAGAGTTAGATGATTGTTCCGGCTCGAATGATCCTGCAATGACGGGGACGCGCCCTTGCTTGCCTGTGGAGATAAGCTCGGAATCAGGCACTTCGATGTCCCATGGAAGCGGATCATTCTGCGGCACATAGTTGCCAGGGGGATACTTGTCACGATCGTTCATCAGCTCCTGCAGAACCTGCCACTTGGTGCTTTCAGTGGTGAGCACTCGCTGCAGGATCGGAGCCAGCTCCAGATTCATGAAGTTAACGGGATCGAACACCATTTCCTTCACATGCTTGTAGAATTCATTCGGGAAAGCCATATCGATCCAGAGCAGGTCGAACATTTCCTGATCGATCGGATTGCCTCTGTTATACGCTTCAATCATGCCGCGAATCCAGGTGATGTCCCAGGTGCCCATATCGTCCATGGTGCTGGTCATCAGCTTGCGGAGATCGCGGAACGGCAGATCATAGGCAACGCCGTCAAGGTCGATAACCCATATACCGCCTGGTCCCATCTGACCGTTGGACCAGCCATAGTCTTGATGCGCGAGACCCCAATAAGACTCGCCCATGGCTATCATGCTGGAATAAGCCGAGGTTTGAAGACGATCGAGCGTTTCTCGCGCCTGCCGCTCAAATTCATCTACGACTTGAAGCAGCGGTGCGCTTGCAGCTGTTTCAGGATATGCCTCCGCGATATCGCGGAACCAGCCGATCTTGGTCAAGATCTTCTGATAATGCTTCGGCCATGTATACAGACGTGAGGATTTCGCCGCCCCATGCGGGGGGACATAGTTCTTCGACCATAGATGGAATTCGCCGAGACCTTGGCACAGCGCGGATGCGCCTTCTAGGTCAATCTTCGAGGCTTGTATTAGAGTATCGATCCAATCGGTGACGATCCATGCCTTGCCTCCAGCCTCGACATAGAGCTGGTTGTCGATGGTCGGGATAAGCGCAGGAACTCTCGCTCCCTGCTCTACTAGATATTGCTGCGCGCCGACGCTGAATAAGCTGCGCTGCGGGGTGCGATGCAGCACCTTGATACTGCGCGGCCCTTTATCGGTATCTATGCGCCAGATCGCTCCGCCTTTGTCTGGCTTGGAAGTGATTAGCACCATCTGCGATGCGCGCATATCATACTGTTCCATTACCTTCCACGCCAATGCTTCCAATTCTGGCGGCACGTACTGCTCAAGTACCGTTCCAGCCGCAGGTCCATCTTCGGCTCCCGGGGTGGTCATAAGGTGATCCCAAGGTACAATCTGATAGGATTCAGAACCTATTGCCTCCAATCCTATACCCTCCAATCTTGCAAACTCACACTCCCGATAAGCTCATTCCCACTTAGCGCTTCACAGGGAATACTGCTGAAGAATCATATGGAGTGCGCTGCTTTTTTATTTGTGAGCAAGGCATGTTCGTAGACGTCCATCACTTTCTTGGCGACGTTAGAGATGGGGTAGCGCTCTTCAATATGTCTTCTGCCCCAGCGTGACAAATTGGCTTTATCCTCTATGCTCATACTTAATACGCAATCGATCTGATCGATCAGCATCTCTCGAGTGAGAGGTTCAGGCGTGATGGAATGGTCACCGAACCAGCTGTCCCATGCCTTCGACGAATTGGCGAATTGAATCGCTCCGAGAAAGCCCCGACTCCCAATGGCTATGAAAGGGCGCATGCAAGCCATAGCTTCTATCGCAATGCGTCCAGTGCCGATGGCGCAATCACATACAGCATAATAGCTGCGCATGTTGAGCGCTTCGCCGGCAAATGTGATGAATGGCTGACCGCTCATCTGCTGCTTCTGATTAGCAAGCGCGATGATCTCCTGTTCTTCTCTGCCGCCGCCTGCAATGATGAGATGCAGCTGAGGGTACTTCTGCTTGCGCAAGCTTGCCGCGGCATGGATGAGCTCCTTGCATATGTCAGCTTTTTCCCAAGCCAGCCGACTTGCATAAACGATAACCTGCGCGCTTGACGATATTCCCATCTTGCCGCGAAGATGATCTCTATAATCGGGGTTGAATGCTTGATACTCCGTGATATCTACACCGTTTGGGATTAACAGAGAATCGATATTGTTCGTTAACAGCATGCGTTCGACCGCTGGACTTACACTGATCACCATGGATTCGCGGATTTCCTCCAACTGCTTCGGTTCATAATAAGTGCCGTGAACGGTGAACACAAATGGGATTTGGGCATCATCAGCCGCTTTCTTGGCCAGCTTGCCAGAAGGGAATTGATGCGCATGAACAAGTTGAATCTGTTCCGCTTCGATGATCGAAGCCAGCAGGTTCAGCAGCTCCGGGTAGTAATCGACATTCGGCTCATAATTGTTCATGACGAAGTCAAGCTCGTATACGGGGCAGCCTAGTCCGATAAAGGGATGAAGCAGCTTTCCTTTCTTGCTGGCAATGACGACCTTAACACCTTGACGAAGCAATTCGCGAGTAAGGGACAAGGTGTAGGTTTCAGTACCGCCAACATTTAATTGATCGATAACCATGAGAACATGCAAGGAATGAGACAGGGGATAGGCCGAGGAGGTGATTACAGGGGTTGAACGCGCTAGCACGGGTATTTCCGGCGTTATCTCCGATCTTGAAGGGAGCTCGGAACTTCCATTAGCAGATGCAAGCTTTTTGGCTGCCGGAGGTGCTGTCTTATTCGAAGATGTCCGTTTAGCTTTAGTCACGCATTCACATCCTTTCCGCAGGCGCGATCATATATTTATATTCATATGTTCAACTGCCATGGCTGACATGTACAAACGTGGAACTCCATGAAAATGATGTATTTCCATAGTTGTCCGCGTGTCGCCGCTAGAAGGGGAGAATATAGTGCAGTAATGACTGGAGCATGTATAGCGCATAAAGGAGCAGATTGCATGACGGCATCTGACAATAATAAGGACGAAGTCCTCTACCGGCCAATCATTGAACTAGTATGCCGGGCTTACAAGCTGGGACAGTGGCTCGGAACTTGTGAAAGGCTGGGCGGATCATATAATGTAACGCTCAAAATTAAGACGGACAGCGGACAGTATGCGGTCAGGTTATTGAATTCTGCAGGTAGCGAGGCTCATCTGAAGGAGCTGCAGCCGATGCTCGTCATGCTGCATGAAGCAGCAATTCCGGTTCCAGTCCCTCTGACAACAGATGAAGGAAGCTGCTATTATAGGCATAACGATACGTTAATTCAAGTGACTTCTTATGTGGAAGGAGTCAGCTTCTCCAGCAGTGAGCAGCAGGTGTCCAACAGCGGCAGCATGCTGCGGCGTTTCCATGATACGCTTCAGCGGCGTGAATTTCGTTCGAAGCCGACTCGCTCCTTCTATCGCGATACAGCCTACTATGTTCATGCATTCGAGAAGCTGAAGGCTAATGAAGCAATCGCGCGGCGGGAGCTTGAACATGCGGAACGATTAAGCGATCGCATCTTATCGGAGTGGGACAGGATCGAATCTCGTCTTCCGAAGGGGATTATTCATGGGGATTGGCATTATTGGAATCAATTGTACCAGGAGGTTGATCATGAGGTTATCGCTGTTGTAGATTTCGATTATGTTCAGGAAGGAATACGGATCTATGATGTCGCTTATGCCTTATGGTCGTCTTACATTCTGCTGCCTAGATACGCTCGTACATTCGACCGATGTTTTCTGTCCGGATATGGCGTATTAACTGCAGAGGAGAAGATGATTCTTCCGGTAGCGGTAGCACGGATCGGCCTGTATTTCTTATGTTATTCAGCTCAGGCATCGGATCCTATTGAAAAATGGAAGAGTCAATACGCTAGTCAGGTGCCGCTGCTGGAATGGCTGCAGATCAAAGGACGTGACAGGTTAAACAAGCTGACGGACTAACCTTAAGGGAACCAAACCACCGCTGTAATCCGCGGCATCGTATTACAATCTATTATTTGCTGTCGCGTAACAATAGGATCGATACATAGACTGTTTCTCCTGATCTGTTAGGGGACGGTCTATTTGATATCTAGGCGTTTCCTAAGTGCAACCTGAATACGACAACGTAGATTCTCTTCTTAATAGAAGGTTTGATTATTCAGAAAATATCGTCTCTAAACGCAGCTTTGTATGCAATCCCATGCAATTTAGCTGCCAATTCCTCGCTAGCGATGCCGCACATACCTCCAAGCGAGTATTTGACTAATATCCCCAAGGCTCAGGAAGGAGATCCCTGGGCAATTGGGATAATGGCCAAATAGTGTTGAAAGGGGGAACGGTAGAAAGGCAAGATGAAGAAGTTAAAAATGCATGTGACTCATTCTCTTTTTATCCAATGACAGCCTTCCCAGCATGTGAATGAAAAAAATAAAAGAATGAAGTAGCAAATAATAAACGATATCGCCATAAAATAATATAGCCCCTGTAAAGATGATAACCATCGAGAGCGATGGAAACCAGATCTGACCAAGTGTATCCACTATACCGACCATAATCGCGTCGATAAATGCCCCATTTCATGTCTTTACTCCACCGATAACGACGATGACTAACGATAACATGAACACGTCATTATCCATGCCTGATACATCCCCAGGATTGGAGCACCAAGACCTCCGTTCAAGCTAGTCATGCCGATGCCGAAGGCGAATACGCCAGCGAACACCAATCTGAAACGCAATTGACGATACCTCGACAATGCTACTTGGGGTTGGCCTTGTAAGGAAATATACAAGTCTATAATATTCATTGCGATATCCGAACTGAGTCGTGACGACTATATAAGGCTCGAAAACAATAAAATACTGGAGATATAAACCAAATCAACTGATATTTATTATTCTTCCAACATAATAGCCCAGATGCAGGTTTTCATAACAATATGAAACAAGGCAGGGGGGAAGAGATGCGGACATTATTACTATGGTTGATGTTATTAAGTTCGGTAGAACAGTGGCTTGCAACTGCAGCGTTAGTAGAAGAGCCGGATCAGAATATACCGATTATGATGAATCATAGGTATGCTGTCTTTCAGAATAGTCGGTATGTGCGGCAAATGGATTCCTACTCTGATGCTGTGAACTATGCGAAGCAATTGACGAACGGCAAGATCATTCATAAGAATAGCACGGTTGTATGGGATTATCTAAGCGATCAGAACCGCAATTCCATCATGATTAATATTCCTAACATCTCGCAGATGCCCGAACTGCCCCGCGGTTGTGAAGTTACCGCCTTAGCGATGCTGCTTCAGCAGGCAGGAGTGCCCGTCGATAAGATGGAGCTTGCAAATGACATTAAAAGGGACCCTACGCCCTATAAGAAGGTAGATGGTGAGGTTTATTTTGGAAGCCCTTACGATGGATTTGTTGGTGATATGTACTCGTTCTATAATCCAGGATTAGGCGTATTTCATGGTCCGATTGCGGAACTGGCAGAGAAGTATTTGCCTGAACGAGTCATTGACATGACGAATATGTCTTTCCATGACATGTTGTATCCTGTCTCACAAGGGAGGCCTGTGTGGGTTATTCATAACAGCTTGTACGACACCGTTCCTGAGAGCCAGTGGTATACGTGGAATACACCAAGCGGAACGATGGACATTACGTATAAAGAACATAGCGTCTTGATCACGGGTGTTGATGATGAATATATCTATTTTAACGATCCTCTTGATGAGCAAATGAAAGCGAAGAGAGATGCCTTCCAGCGAGGATGGGAGCAGATGGGCTCACAAGCAATCACTTATGTGGCTCAAGAGAACTCATAATGTTGAGCCATCGGTCAACCTATAATACGATACAGCCTTGTTCAGCATAGGGAATATCTATTTACATGGCAGGGAATAATCTGATATCATATAGCAAATATTGAAACGCGATGAAGAGAAGAGTAGGTAAATTCATTCCTCACCAGAGAGCTCCGGTTGCTGAAAAGGAGCAGGAATAACTTACTGAAACAAGCCTCTGAGCAGCATGTCGGACCCGTTGATGGCGATGGCATGACAGGAGCTCCTGTTACAGAGCTAGAGTATAAGCATGCTTCGTCATGCCGTACTTGATGAGGTTAATATGGCGACATGTTAATAAACCTGGGGTGGTACCACGAGGAACTCGTCCCCAAGACACACAGTCTTGGAGGTGAGGTCCTTTTTTGCGTGCAGAGGGATTGATCGGCTGATAAACCATTGACAGGAGGATGCGAACATGAACAGGGAAGAGATGGCAGGCAGTGAACATTTTATATATAAGCTGATTAAGGAAGATATTGAAGCTAAGGCATACAGCAGAGACATATGCACTCGATTTCCACCAGAGCCCAACGGCTACCTTCATATAGGCAGCGCGTATGCGATTCACACGAACTATTCGATAGCTAAGCATTTTAACGGAAAATTCAATCTGCGGTTTGATGATACGAATCCGTTGAAGGAAGATATGGAATACGTGAACGCGATCATCGAAGACATCAACTGGCTCGGCTATGGGCCAGGGGACAACATTTATTATGGTTCGGACTATTCGGAAGAAATCTACAGCGCGGCAGTCACCTTGATTAAGAAGGGCAAGGCCTATGTCTGTGATCTGACGCCAGAGGAAGTGACGGAGTACAGAGGAACATTGACCGAACCTGGGAAGAACAGTCCATTCCGAGATCGATCTATTGAAGACAATCTTGACTTATTTGCGAACATGAGAACTGGTGAATACCCAACTTCATCTAAGGTGCTGCGGGCCAAGATTGATATGAGTTCACCGAATATCAATCTCAGAGATCCTGTCCTGTATCGCATCATTCATGCAGAGCATTACCGGACGGGCAGCGAATGGTGCCTATATCCGATGTATGACTTTGCGCACCCGATTCAGGACGCAATCGAAGGTATCACCCATTCCTTATGCTCGATCGAATTCAAGGATCATCGCCCCTTATATGAATGGGTGCTGAATGAACTGGAGGTCGTCGAAGCGCCGAAGCAAAGGGAATTCGGCAGATTGAATTTGACCGGAGTGGTGACGAGCAAACGATACTTGAGACAGCTCGTGGCCGCAGGATTCGTCGATGGCTGGGATGATCCAAGGCTGCCGACGATCCGCGGATTGAGACGAAGAGGGTACACGCCCGAGAGCATTAGAAGCTTTATCGAGGAGATTGGCTTAATCAAGCATCAGAATACAGTCGATATCGCCATGCTTGAGCACTCGATAAGACAGGATCTAAAGGCGAAGGTCAACGGGGTGATGGCGGTATTGAATCCGCTGCGCGTCGTGATCACGAATTATCCGGAAGGCGAATCGGAAATGCTAACGCTTGATAACAATAGTGAGAATCAAGAGCTGGGCAAGAGGGAAGTTCCATTTTCAAGAATCGTCTATATTGAGCAAGATGACTTTATGGAGGTTCCGACTCATGGCTTTCACCGCTTAACGATCGGTCAAGAGGTGCGGCTCAGGGGCGCCTATTATATCCGATGCAACGAAGTGATTAAGGATGAGCGGACAGGGGAGATTGTCGAGCTTCACTGTACGTATGACCCGAGAACGAAGAGTGGAACAGGCTTCAATGAGCGCAAGGTGAAGAGCACCATTCATTGGGTATCCGCTGAACACGGTATCAAGGCTGAGGTGCATCTGTACGATAAGCTGCTGTTGGATGATGATGTGCTGAAGGATGAGAATCCTGCTTGGGAGACATGCTTGAATCCGGATTCCTTAATCGTGGTGAAGAGAGCTGTTATTGAATCGTCAATTGGAAACACGCGGCCTGGTGATCAATTTCAATTTCTTCGACACGGATACTTCTGTGTGGATACGAGGTACTCAACCAGCGATGCACTTGTATTCAACCGTATCGTTTCCTTGAAAGACGGTTGGAAGAAGAACGGCTAAGGCGAAGCGGTGTTAATATGACGTTGTTATATTCTGCTAACGGAGTTATATTAATGTAGAAGAAACATAGGCAGATACAATGAGAGCGCCAGTGGTGGCGCTTTTATTGCTGCATTGGACTTCATGCACCATTTTACATCGCTAGACTGGTAGAATAGCTTTCATTTATATCAGAGAAGGAAGAGAGATGAAGTGAGCAGGCTTAATAGAAATCTCAAGTTGCATTTCAATACACAAAATGTGTTCGCAGGTATACTGTCGGCTTTAATGGCCTGTACTGGCGGGGCTGTGCTCATCGTAAGCAGTGCAGAAGCGGCGGGTTATACGAGCGCTGAGCTCGTTTCCTGGTTGTTCGCGGTTTATTTTATCGGTGGAATACTGAATATCGTCTTGTCCATTCTGTATAAGACTCCATTCGGCGGCGCGCATTCGATTACAGCAGTTGCCTTCTTAAGCACATCGGGGATTCATTTTACGGTACAGGAGCTGGCAGGAGCAAGCATCATGGCAGGGCTGCTGATCGCATTGTTCGGCATAACTGGCATATCCAGCAAATTGTTTGAACTGCTGCCTAAGCCGATTATGGATGCGATGCTGGCAGGACTGATCTTCGTTCATATCGTAAAGATCGTGCCTACCTTCAATACGGCTCCCATCGTTGGCGGAATGGCGCTGCTGGGATTCTTCATCGTTCCGAAGATATTCAAGCAGGTTCCGCCTGTATTAGGCGTTATTGCCTTTGCCTTAATAGGGCTATGGATAAGTTATGACTTTCCGCCATGGGAGCATATCCCATTTGCGATGCCAAGCTTGATCGTACCGTCATTTTCTATGAATGGCTTCGTTTCGATCGCGCTGCCCTTGACGATATTGGTACTCAGCAATGATCTATTCGTCGCATTGGCAGCTCTTCGTAAGAATGGCTTCGAGCCTTCCATACGAAAGACGATTACGATCAACGGTATTGCTTCGGCGTTAGCAGCATTTTTCGGCAGTCATGCCATTAATATAGGCGGGATGATGACCACTCTGTGCAGCAGTGATGAGGCTGGCCCGAGGAAACATCGCTACTATGCTGCTATCATGTCGGGCATACTGGTCGCGCTGTTCGGATTGTTTGCATGGAAGGTGATTGCCTTTATCAATATTTTGCCGCTATCCTTTATCCATCTCATAACGGGCTTCTCATTGCTGGGCGTGTTTATTCAAAGTATGCAATCCGCCTTCAGCGCGAGCTCCTATCGATATGCTACAGCTTTTACATTTGCTATCGCAGTTTCGAATGTGTCGTTTCTCGGCATCACCGCTCCCGTATGGTGCCTGCTGGCAGGCTCGTTAACGGCCAAATGGCTGGGTGAAGGCAAAGAGAAACAACTGTCGTAATCTCAATTAGAGCAGATGCAGGAGTTCGGCAATACGTGCTTCTGCATCTTGTTTGCCTGCGTCGATGCATTGTCTAATCTTCTTCAGATCATAGGACATCACTTGACCGACATCCGGTCTGAATACAATATCCGCATATGGAAGCGTACGACGAACATTGTCCAGCATCATGATGTTCAATGAGCGGAACATAACGTCAAACATGCTTTTTGGCTCCGTCTCTTGGAGCTCTGGTCCCACATCTACCGCCAGGACGATGGACGCGCCTGCATCCCGTACGATATCCGCAGGCACTTGATTCAGTACACAGCCATCGACGAGTACTTTATCCTCGTAGGTGACTGGAGCGAATACACCGGGTACTGCTGTTGTTGCGCGGATAGCGATTCTTAAGTCCCCTTGATCAAATATATATTGCTGTCCGCTCATAAGATCAACAGATACTGCTCGAAATGGAATCCGGGTATCCTCGATTTTAAAATCACCAAGCCCCTTCTCCTCTAGAAATTGAAGCAGCATGTTGAATACCTTATCTCCGCCGAGAATGCTCTTCTTTCTGTATCCCAACTCCATGAGGCGGTAGGAAGGCAGCGATAATGCGAATTCCTCCACCTCTTCGATATCTATTCCAGCCGCTACGAGCCCACCGATAGCGCCGCCCATGCTCGTTCCCGCGATAAATTCGATTGGAATCTGATATTGCTTCAGTACTTTGAACACTCCAATATGAGCTAATCCTCGAACAGCGCCTCCGCCTAAAGCAAGTCCGACCTTTTTCATGATGGTCCCTCCTACAGATCGATCGCACAAATCATAATATGGCAGTATATAGACATAATATCTTTTCGATCCATGTATGTGCAACGTTATGTAGAATCGCATTCAATCGGTAATTGACAAATATTTATTTTTGTGATATGATATATATTTTGCTAATTGACTTGGTGTTCTGCGCATGGTAAAACTATTTTGGTAGTCAGAGTTGATCTTATCCATATAGGAGGAGAACATGATAAACATTGCTGATGGAGTTTCCATGCTAGAACTTAACATCCAGGGGTTCATATTGAATCCAACACTGATCTGGGATGAGGACACCGCAATACTGATTGATACCGGAATGCCAGGTCAAGCGTAAGCCATACGCGAGGCGATGAATAAGGCGGGAGTTCCCTATGAACGCTTGAAGGCAGTGATCCTGACTCATCAGGATATAGACCATATCGGAAGTATTCAGGAAATTGTTCAGGGTTCTAACCAGCACATAGCCGTTTATGCGCATGAGATGGATAAGCCGTATATTGAGGGGACGCTGCCTCTCCTTAAGACCGATCGGAAACGCATGAGCAGCGATGAGTGGGAGTCGCTTCCCGCAGCGATGAAGTATATCTATGAGAATCCTCCGAGAGCTAAGGTCGATATAACGTTGGAGGACGGGCAAGAGCTGCCTGATTGCGGCGGCTTGCGTGTTATACATACTCCGGGTCACACCCCTGGTCATATCTGCTTGTATCTGAAAACAAGCCGTACACTAGTTGCAGGTGATGCGATGATCCGTGCGAATGGAAGCTTGAGAGGCCCTGTTCCAAGAGCCACATTGGATATGGATATTGCCCTTGATTCGCTTAAGAAGCTTCTAGACCTAGATATTGAGCGGGTGATCTGTTATCACGGAGGCTTAAGTTATGTAGATGTTAAGGAGCAGCTGCAGAAGCTCGTTGAGCCATCTGAATAAATGAGAGTGGGCTGTCCTGAAGTCATGAATTGACTAGAGGGCAGCCCTTTACTGTAGTGTACGCCCAGACAGGTATGCAAGGAAGAGCCCATGACCAATGCAGGGCCATGGGCGTTCTCTTACATCAGATGAAGAAAGGCAGCAGGAACAGGCTTGAGATAAATGGAAACGGGAATCTTCTAAAGAAAAAGCGACGTCTCGGGAAAAATCCAGGATGAAATCCAAACTGCCTGTAGGTTGAAGGCTGAGCTGGCATACCGGTCATCATCTCATCCGTCGGAATCGCAAGCGTGACACCGTCTTGATCGACATGAGCAATAAATCCATCGTGCGAATGACCGTCATTCGTGTGAATTCCAACATATTTATTCATACAAGTCATGCAAGCATCTCGTAAAAAGTTAGGGTCCATGTGCAACCTCCCAATGATTGTTTATTCATCATCAGTCTATGGACTATTATCTAGAGCGCTCACGGCGAATGCCTATCTAATGGTAAGGATACCGCCCAATATGCCCAAAAAAAGGGCGACATAACTCATATGATCTGTGCTCCTAATTCGTCTTGATTAATAAGTAGATAAAGTAGGGGGCTCCAAGTATCGATACGACGAGTCCTACAGGTAATTCAGCAGGTGCGATAATGACACGACCCAATGCATCAGCCGATAGGAGCAAGAGTGCGCCAAGCAGAGCTGAGATCGGAATTATACGTGCGTGTCGAGCACCTACGAGCCGCTTTGCAAGATGAGGCGCGATTAATCCTAAGAAGGTAATTCCTCCACCTGCGGCTACACAAGCGCCAGCTAGTGCTACAGCAATGAGCAGCAGTATGCGTCGATCTCGCTCTACATGTGCTCCTAAACCGATCGCGATGGGATCGCCTAATCTGAGAATGTCCAGCGTACGCGATTTGTAGATGGCCAGAGGGATCAATAGGACGATCCAAGGCAATAAGCTCAATACGAATGTCCAGTTGGTTCCCCATATGGAACCAGACAACCACACGAGGGCATCCATAAAGTCGTTCGGATCCATCTTCATCTGCAGTACGATCAATCCTGCGCTAAATGCGGCATTGACCCCGATCCCGACCAGGATAAGACGTGTCGGTGTTACCCCTTTATTTTTCCAAGCAAGAATATAGATGAGCATCGCAGCGACAAAGGCGCCGATTAATGCTGCAAAGGGCAATGCAAAGATCGATAGCTTGCCGGTGATAAAGGCTGTACCCTGAAAAAAGAACATGTAGAGTACAACCGCGAATCCAGCGCCTGCATTAATACCTAATATTCCAGGGTCGGCGAGCGGATTCTGTGAGATACTCTGCAGGATCGCCCCAGCTACCGCTATTCCTGCGCCTATGAGCAAAGCCAATACCATGCGCGGCAAGCGGAATTCAAACAGCACTAGATCGGATCGTCCTTCACTAATACCGAATATTGATTTTATAACATCCTCTAAAGGGATCTTTATGTACCCCGCATTAAGACTGACAAAGAACATGATCGCGATGAGGATGAACAGTGTGATACCGATATACCAAGTTTTTATATTTTGCTTATCATGCTGCCTGATCATAAACTTCTCCCGTCCTTACGCGCAAGATATAGAAAGAATGGCACGCCTATAATAGCGGTTACCGCACCGACCGGTGTTTCGAAGGGGGCATTGATCATTCGTCCGACAATATCGGCCAAGACGAGCAATATTCCTCCAAGCACGGCGGAGCATGGAATAATCCAGCGATAATCCATTCCTACTAGGAAGCGTGTAATATGCGGGATAACGAGACCAACGAAGCCAATCATGCCTGCAATGGAAACAGCGACACCCGTCAGAATCAGGACGGTTATAGTACCCAACAGCTTGACTCTTCCTGTACGCTGACCTAGGCCTTTAGCTACATCTTCTCCCAAGCTTAAGATCGTAATGGAGCGAGACATTATGATGGCTAGACCTATGCCAATGATGACAACCGGCAGGACAGCCTTTATCGTGGACATCTGCACCCCAGCAACGCCGCCAGCGTACCAAAAGTTTATTTCCTTAGCTACGTTGAATTTGATCCCAATAGCGGTTGAGAGCGCGCTTAATAGAGACGTGATCGCTGAACCGGCTAGCGCCAGCTTGACAGGAGATAGTCCGCCTTTCGAGAGAGACGTGATGCCAAACACAAGGCCTGTCCCTAATCCGGCACCGACAAAGGAACAGAGCATTAACATCGTATAAGGTGCGCCAGGAAATAGCGCGAACGCGATCGCCATCATAAATGCCGAACCGGCAGTTACCCCCATAATGTCAGGTGAAGCGAGCGGGTTCCGTGTCATTCCTTGCATAATAGCGCCGGATACAGCTAGTGCTGCTCCTACTAATGCGGCTGCAATCGCACGAGGCAATCTTAACTCTCGAATGATAATGTGGGAGGAAATCGTATCATCGTATGAAAATAAGCTCTGCCATACCGTCTTGAAGTCGACATCGGAAGCTCCAAAATGAATAGAGGCGATTATGGATAAGAATAATAATCCAGAGCCTAGTATTAATATGGCGGAGGCTAATAACGGTCTGCTGCGCTGTTTTATTTTCGAATCCTCTGATGGTTTCGCTAATGAATCTCCGTTAATCATGAATATCCTTCTTTCTATACGGCAAAGAAATGAGAACCGTTATCATTATAAAGTAATGAGAAATAAATCTCAATGTTAGGCAATCATTCATCATTATTGTGAATGTACATTATGGTAATTGCTGATCCGGGTTGTAATTGAGAATGAAAATAGTTATCATTTAGAACAGCAATTATTTCTATTAACTCGCAAAGAGGAAGTGCAGCAATATGAGTTTTAACCTGAATAAGAAGAAATATTTATTGGTATTATGTGTGTGCATCCTGTCAGTAGCTTTGGCTGCTTGCGGAAATGGTAAAGATACGTCGGAAAATGCATCCACAGAGAATGCGGGACAAGCGAATAAGGATACTGTTGAAGCAGGGCGCGTATTAACGGATGCGATGGGCCATCAAGTAACAATTCCTGCGAAGCCGGAGCGAGTGATCGCTTCCTATCTTGAAGATAATCTCGTTGCCTTGGGCATCAAACCAGTTGCTCAATGGTCTGTAAATGACGGATCCAGCGTGCAAGGCTATTTACAAGGGGATCTAGCTGGAGTTCCTACAATTCCTCATGATCTGCCGTTTGAAGCTGTTGAGAGCTTCTCACCGGATTTAATCATCATGGATTCCGCTAGCATGGTAGAAGGCGGAAAGTATGAGACATATTCTAAGATTGCCCCAACCTATGTGATAGGGACGGATATGAATAATGACTGGCGTCAAGAGTTGCTCACTGTCGGCGAAATATTCGATAAGAAGCAAGAGGCTCAAGACACGCTCACGAAGTATGACGAAAAGGCCAAAGCGGCTAAAGATAAAATTGAGAGTTCGGTTGGAAATCAGTCTGTGGCGGCGATCTGGCTGGTGAACAATCAGTTCTTCGTCGTAAGTAAGAACCTATCCAGCGGCGCAGTTCTTTATGAGGATCTTGGATTAAAAGTTCCTGCGGTAGTAGAAGAGATCTCTGCGAACGCGACTGGAAACTGGAGCCCTATCTCCTTAGAGAAATTGGTTGAATTGGATGCGGATCACATCTTCTTGATCAACAGCGATACTTCCAGCGGCTCGACAGCGTTGGATAATTCGTTGTGGAAAAACATACCTGCCGTTAAGAACGGAAACGTGTACGAATATTCTCCTGATTCAAGCTGGCTGTATACTGGTGTTACGGCAAACAATCAAATCATCGATGACGTTCTGGAAAGCCTCGTGAAATAAGGAGTTCCGTAGAGATACACTTAAGTAGACGGTTAGCGCAACCGTCTATTTTTGCGATATGAAATAGGGTCGGCTGCAACAGGTCAACACATAGTAAAGGAAGATATGATATGAACCGTTTGCTTACAGAGAATCTGAGTATTGGGTATAACCAACAGTTTATCGTTAATAATCTGAGCGTCGCGTTTCCTAATCAACAGATCACGACCATTATCGGACCGAATGGCTGCGGGAAATCGACTTTGCTGAAAGCCATCACCCGTATCATTCCTCACCAGTCCGGTCATGTATTGCTCAATGGCAAATCCATAACAAGCGAGAATACGAAGGAGCTGGCGCAGAAGATGGCCATTCTGCCTCAATTGCCTGACAGCGGTAGCGGGCTGACAGTTACAGAGTTAGTTTCCTATGGCCGCTTTCCGTATCAGAAGGGGTTTGGCCGGTTGACGCAGAAAGATTATGAGGTCATCGATTGGGCGCTAAAGGTAACGGGCACGGATGAATTCCGCACACGGCTTGTTGATTCATTGTCAGGCGGACAACGTCAGCGGGTATGGATCGCGATGGCATTAGCGCAAGAAACCGAGATCATTTTTCTGGACGAGCCTACTACTTATTTGGATATGGCGCATCAGTTAGAAGTGCTGGAGCTGTTGCAAAGCTTGAATCAAGAGCAGCAGCGAACGATTATCATGGTCTTGCACGATCTGAATCAAGCCGCTCGATTCTCGGATAATATCATTGCGATGAAGGGCGGTCACATTGTCAAAGCGGGAACCTGTGAAGAGGTGATACAGGCGGATGTGCTGAAGGAAGTGTTTCAGATCGACGCTGAGATTGGCCGTGATCCACGAACCAATAAGCCGATGTGCGTCACTTATGATCTGTTGAAATAGGTGTTCAGATGATTGCTCCTTTGAGATGGACACACGAGCCGCTATTTTGCTGATGGTAATCTCTTTTGTGCGTTTGGTGGACACAGATGCCGTTATTTGCTCCAACATGTATGATTATCAGTTGAATTGTAACAAACAGCGGAACCACGGTCCGCGAGCAGGGTGAAATGGCGGCATTTGTATGGAATAACGGATCGTGTGTCCGCATCCGAAAAGATAAAGTGATTCATCGTCGTTATAGTCGTTCCTTCGAGGCGTCTTGATGTTTCATATCGCATTGTTCCACTGGAAATGCTATATTAGATGTTTCCAAGGTTATAGGAGGATGAGGTCATGAATCAAGAATTGACGTTGACGAAGTTTCAGTTCGACGAGATCGTCTATACACATAGTGTCAAATCGGAAGGTTTTCAATATTACTTAGATGCCAGCACTGGCGATATCGTGATGGTGAATGAGGATGGAAAGAAGAAAGGAGACCGCGAGTTCAGGGAGAAAATAGAGATGGGGATGAATGAAACTTATTTCCTGATTCCGCATGTCTCACTGAGTGAGGGTTCAAGCGATATTTATGAGTTTACGAAGACCGTAGCGAATACCGAGTTTCAAGAACAGCTTGCAAACGTGCTAAAAGGGAGAAGAAACGTATTTCGCAAGTATAAGGACATGCTGTTGATGAACTCGGAGGAGTCGGAACGGTATTATGCTTACGTTCAATCGAAGCATCGTGAACGTGTATTGAAGTGGCTGGAGTCAGTCGGTGTAAAGGTTACCGTTAAATCATAACCGAGTAAGCAATAGATCAAACGCGATGGCGCAGTCCATTGCGTTTTTTTGTGACTTTAACAGGGTGTAGGTCACATGCGATCATTTGATATTCATAGATAGGTACTTATATGGAATGAAGAGCAGGAAATAACAGTCTTGATGGCGAAACTAGCGCATACAGGAATATGGAGATAGGAGGCAGGCTATGTTCTACTACCAGGTTAACCATGATATTAAGCTTCGAATGCTTGAGCTTAGACATGCTGATGAGCTGTATGCGCTAGCAAATCGTAACCGCGAGTATTTGGGAGAATGGTTGATGTGGATTCATCGTACAAGCTGTCCGAAGCAGATAGAGGACTATATCGAGTTCACGTTAAAGCAATATGCTAGTCATAACGGATTCAATTGCGGAATATTCTATCAAGATCGTTTGGCTGGCTGTACCGGATTCCATAGTGTGGATTGGCAGAATAAGAAGACGTCGATCGGATACTGGTTGGGAGCTGAATATCAAGGGTTAGGCATTATGACGGCATCGTGTCGAGAGTTGATTCAGTATGCATTTACGGAAATGGAATTGAATCGGGTGGAGATTAGAGCTGGAGTACATAATGTGAAGAGTCGAGCTATCCCTGAAAGACTAGGCTTTACGAACGAAGGAACGATACGGCAAGCGGAATGGCTAGGTGATCGCTATGTCGATCATATTGTGTATGGCATGCTCGCTTGTGATTGGACGTATGACAAGTAATCTCTAGCTATTCGTCGAGATTCGTTATGTAGTAGGTTAAGGAGGAGAGAGCATGGGGATTCAATTCTTAGGTGCAGTATTTATTAGAGTAAGCAATCTGGATATGTCGATACCTTTCTACTCTGACGTGCTTGGACTTCAACTGCGAGATGTGGAGCAATGGGACGAAGGCAGGGGTGCTAATTACTTCATCAGTGAACACTCGCCTTTGCTTACATTGATAGAGACGGATGAGCTTCAACCACTGAGATATCCGGCTTTTAATCTCAACTGCAGCAATGTCGCGGAATTATATGATCTGTTTAAACAGCGCGGAATTCAAGTTGGAGACTTGAATAATTGGTCCTCCGAGATGCATGTTCACCAAGACTTTGATGTATACGATCCCGACGGCAATCCTATTAATCTGATTGAATGGCATACAAGAACGGACAACGTTTAGAACCATAATATCCCCTATCTGCAGTCGGTGAGTGCTGCGGCTAGGGGATATTCCGTTCTTAAGTAGTCATGTCATCGATTTACTTTATCGTTAGGCGAGGCGCTTGAATCTTCTGTTGGAATCGCTCAATTCGCATTGGTGTGCCATACAGATAACCTTGTGCGAGATCGCAGCCAATATCACCTAGGAAGTTCCATGTTAGTGTTTATCTTGAAAACGAGGTGGTTCGCATGAATGCTCCTATTAATAAGGATTTGCGGAAAAAGCTGATTCTCCTCGCACTTGCGGTGGTGATCTCCGCAGCTGGAATATGGAGTTTCTCCTTTTCCGAGTATACTCTAGATAATCATGAACTTGCTGATGATCTGTTGGACCGTTTGAACGCATTAGGCGATGAGGACATTGAGATTGTAATCAAGAGTACAGCGAATATCGACAACTATCGAATGTTGCTGTTCGAACAGACTGCACCAGCAGCAGCTAATCCGAGATTAGGTTATGCTCTATATGCACAGAATGAGATTACGAATAAATATCAATATAAACATTATGGAGTCGGAACGAACATTCAAGATGGAATCTTCCTTCGCACAGATAGCGGTGAGTACTTGATAGTGTATGGTGTTAATTCGAATCAAGCGAATAAGATTGAGATTAACATATTCGATGCTCTGCTTAAGGAGCAAGTGAGCGGGGATTATTTTGTTGTTTCGTTTGCTATCAAAGAGCATTCGAAAGATAATATGATTACTGAACTCAGCCTCATTAGCGATACAGAAACGTTAGTCCTTCCGCTGATTGTTACATCCCTAATCAGATAACAGCTAAACAGATTGCGAAAGTACTTTGTCGAGTCAGCCTAGATGATGATACAATTGTGCTATAAACAAGACAAAGTGGAGGTTATTTAATGGCTAGTCAAGAACAGCGTATGCTGGTGTTTGTAGGATCTTACGCGGAAGCGTCCTCAGATGGGGTATATGTATACGAGTTTAACGAAGAACGTGGAGAGCTTAAACAGCTTCATTCCGTAGCGGGATTGAAGAATCCTACATTTCTGAATGTAGACCCATCCAATCATATTCTGTATGCAATCGCTGAAACTGCAGCTGAAGATGGCTCGAAGACAAGCGATGCTATTTCATACGCGATTCAACCGACAGATGGAACATTGACCGAAACGAGCCGAGCTTACGCGTTGAACGGTCCGGCTTGCCATATTCAGCGCAGCAGTGATAATCGATACATAACGCTGACGAGCTATCATAAAGGATCCGTAAGCTTGGTCGCTCTAGCAGAAGAGGGTGGCGTGAGCGAGCTGTTAGATATTCAGCAGCATGACAGCAGAAATGTGAATCGTGCTGGGGATGACAAGCCGCATCCACACTCTTCCTTCTATAGCCCTGACGAGCGGTATTTATTCGTCTGTGATCTGGGACTAGATCTTATCCGCGCATATAAGGTGGATCAAGCAGCTGGTAAGCTTGTACACCATGGGGATACGGCGCTTCAACCAGGAGCGGGTCCGCGACATATGGTATTTCATCCGAACGGTAAGTTCGCGTATGTGATCAATGAGTTGGACTCTACATTCACCGTGTTTGAGTACGATGTGGATAACGGAACGTTGAATGCAATTGAGACCGTTTCTACCCTGCCAGAAGGCGAGTCTGGAAATAATTCATGCGCAGAAGTTACAATCTCGGCAGACGGAAACTTCTTGTACGGATCTAATCGCGGGCATGACAGCATCGTGGTGTATGCGGTAGATTCCACTACTGGAAAATTGTCGCTAGTCGAGCACGTATCTTCGCAAGGGCAGCACCCGCGTCATTTCTCCATCCTGCCAGGCGGTCGTTATCTTATCGCGGCAAACCGCGATACGAACAATATGGCAGTCTTTAAAGTGGATCCGGTATCCGGCAAGCTTGCATACACCGGGCATTCCGTTCAAGTATCTAAGCCGGTATGTGTATGGGCATATTGGATGTAGAAGCAGGCTGTTGATGAACGTAAAAATAGCAGTGATGAGTACGGTTGATCTGAAGATAGCTTTCAGATTAACTCGTTTCTCGTCGCTGCTTTTTTTGTGTGGTCATATATTGGGAAAGATGGGGGGACTCCGCCAGCGGGCTGAGACGTAGAAAATCGACGTCTCAACTGCCCAAGTGCCCCCGCCGAGGCGGAAACCAAGCCTGAGACGTAAAAAAATGACGTCTCGGGAGCAAAAAAGCCCCGTTAGCGGGCTGAGACGTAGAAAATCGACGTCTCAGCCGCCCGAGCGCCCCCGTTGGGGCGGAAACCAAGCCTGAGACGTAAAAAAACGACGTCTCGGGGGCAAAAAAGCCTCTCCAGCGGGCTGAGACGTAGAAAATCGACATCTCAGTCGCCCGAGCGCCCCCGTTGGGGCGGAAACCAAGCCTGAGACGTAAAAAAACGACGTCTCGGGGCAAAAAAAGCCCCTTCAGCGTGCTGAGACGTAGAAAATCGACGTCTCAGCCGTTCGAGGGCCCCCGCCGGGGCACTGGATCTATGGAATCATGAAGTGAGCAGGAATGGGGAACTGACCTCGTGTTCACTTTATTGGTGGAAATGTAAATATTTATGACGTCACCTTCTATATCTATTATAATAAAAGCACATGGAGCAGTTCCCTCTTCTCTGTGACTGATATGGAAGGAGAACTTATGATGCACGTTCAGAAAGTAGAAGCATTCCCGCTGATGCTGCCTATGAAACGAAGCTTCGCCATCTCTGGCGGAACGGTAGGCGATGTATCTCAAGGAGCCCCTCACATCTATGTTAAAGTCACGGCGGAAAATGGATTATGCGGTTGGGGGGAGGCGCGTCCCAGCCACCGCTGGAGCTATGAAACGTTGGAGACCGTTGTATCGACGATACGGCAATACTTAGGTCCTGCTCTATTGGGCAAGCCGGTCCATGATCTACGAGGAATGCACAGAGCGATGAACAGTATAATCGCAGCAGGTGTAAGCGGAGGCCAGCCGATCGCGAAAGCCGCTGTGGATATGGCGCTGCATGATCTGATCGGCAAGCTGGACAATAAGTCGTTGCCGGAACTATGGTATGCGGATGGAAAGCCAGGCATCGAGCTTTCTTACTTGATCACGACGCGTAACCCGGAGGAAGCAGCGCGGATGGCGCGGCATGCGAAAGAGAATGGATACACCGCCCTCGACGTCAAGATTGGATTGAACCCAAGCCAGGATGTTGCTGTGCTAGAGGCGGTGAAGGCGGAGGCTCCCGATCTATATTTTCGTGTCGACGCGAATCAGGCTTACGATCTGCCGCAGGCACTTCGGATCGTGAAGGAGATGGCGAGAATTGGCGTAGATGTGTTTGAGCAGCCGCTGAAAGCCAACAATCTGCTCGGGCATGCTGAGCTTCGCCGCCGTTCCGATGTGCCGATCGCGCTCGACGAGAGCGTTTGGTCCGCAAGTGATATGATGCAGGCGATACGCCTTGAAGCTTGCGACACAGTCGTGATTAAGCTTACGAAGATGGGCGGACTTATGCCAGCGAAGCTGTGCGGAGAGCTTGCTCGCGAAGCAGGACTTGGGCTGCTGGGAGGCGGTCTAACGGAATCATCTATCGGATTAACCGCGAGCGCGCATCTATTTAATTATCTAGGCATTCATATTCCAGTTGACTTGAATGGACCGATCTTCCTGCAGGATGACCCGGTTGAAGACGGCCCAATCGTGAATGAATCTGTAGTTTCGCTGCCGAATCGTCCCGGCATTGGCTGTGTCATCAGCGAAAGCAAGCTGCAGCATTATAGTTCAGAGGGAAGAGGATGAGTCCATATGAAAAATGAACGTGTAATTAGATTCGGCATCATCGGCTGCGGGGTCATCTCAGCGTCACATGCGGAGGCTATAACCGAATGCCCGTATACGGAGCTGACAGCCGTGTCTGACATCGATGCAGATCGCGCGGCACAATTTGCGAGTAAGCACAACATCTCGCATCACTACAGCGACTATAAGGAAATGCTGTTATCAGGCGAAGTTGATGCCGTATCGATCTGCTTGCCAAGCGGTTTGCATGCAGATGCGACGATCGCGGCAGCGGAAGCCGGCGTGCACGTATTGTGCGAGAAGCCGCTCGACATTAACGCGGAGAGAATGTCGGCGATGATCGCTGCGTGCCGTACGGCAGGAGTGAAGTTGGGCACCGTATTCCAGCGGCGCATGATGAACACGGCGGTCACAGTGAAGCAGGCGATCGACAGCGGTGTTCTCGGCAAGCTTGTCCTGTGCGATGCGTACTTGAAATATTATCGCAGTCAGGAGTATTACGACAGCGCGGGCTGGCGTGGCACATGGGCTGTGGACGGCGGTGGAGCCTTGATGAATCAGGGCGTGCACGGTGTCGATATGATCAACTGGCTGGCAGGCGGCGTGAGCAAGGTATTCGCCCGCGCTTCTGCGCTTGTGCGCCATATTGAAGTCGAGGACACGGCAGTTGCGCTTGTCCAATATAAGAATGGCGCTTTCGGAGTCATAGAAGCCGCAACTACGGTATATCCCGAGCAGAGCACTCGATTCGAGCTGCACGGTGAGAAGGGCACGATTATTTTTAATGACAGCGGAATAGTAGAATGGAAGGTTATTGGCGAAGAAATCGATATTGATGCATTAAACAACGAATTGCAGGCAGAATCTCGTGTTCCTGCATTAGGTCATTATAAATACGTTGAAGATATGGCCTTAGCAATCATAGAGGATCGCGAGCCGTTCGTGAATGGTGAAGAAGGCCGCAAAGCAGTCGATATTATTCATGCCATATATGAATCTGCTCGAGTACATAAAGAAATTGAGCTTATTTAAACCGTACATGGGCAAGTGGACGGAGTCTAACTGATGTTGGACACAAAACAACGGATGGCCAGAAGAGGCCATCCGCTGTTCTATTTAATGCACCTTTGTATCTATTCGCACCTGCTGCAGCTGTGAATCCCATGTGACGGAAAGGCCGAGTCCCTTCTCGAAGAGCTGATAAGGGGCAGCTAAAGCACCTGTTAAAGAAGATACAGGTTCGGGGAGCACGATGGATTGGTCATTCACCAACATATTACTTTCCCCGCCGCGGAACTTGACGGATCGGCCTTCATAATCAATCGAATAGGTAAGTGTGCCTGATGGATCTTGATTGATCGCAAATGGTGCTCCTATTGCCCGGGTAATCGTAGTTACCGGAATTTGGACTGTACTTGCAGTTACTGTCGGAGCAAATGCCGAGTTGATCAGTTGTCCATCAATTATGATGTCTACTGCCATATTGGCCTTTACCGGGAGATAGACCATGTGATCGGGTGAATCTGTCGCTGCGCCAACTGAATTAAAATGGTTGCCGCCCCAACCCCATACTTCGCCGCGTTCCGAGATCGCTTGATTGTGGTAGGCACCTGCGCTAATCGATTGGATCTTAGGTAAGCCGTTAACCTTGCCTTGCTTGCCTGTCACCGTTTTTCCATAGCTGTATACATCGCCTGCTGTCGTTAGAAACAGCGTGTACCGTTCAGCTGCTCGTACTTCTTTAACCGTCAATTTAGGTTGGACGGCAATTGGCTTACCCTTGGCGTCCAAAGTCCAGACCTTGCCCTTCTTATCCAGCGCATACAAGGCATCTTCATTAGAAGTGACGGATTGGATATTAGATAATCCTTTTACCTGTACAGGCTTAGTAGGAGTCTTGATATTGGAGTTATTCGCGGGTGATGGTTCATTCCAGCTCCATACGGTGCCGTCTCGTTTCACGGCATAGACTTTGTTGTTGAATACATGAATCTGCACCGCATTTGCAATGCCGCTAACAGCAGCAGGTTTCCGAACGCTGTTCGTATCATTCTTGTTCGACTCACGCTGCCACGACCATACGCTCCCGTCTTGACGAAGCGCTACACCGAAGTCCCAGCCTGCTGCTACAGTGGCTGCATTCGTAATTCCAGCTACCTGCTGAGGCAATACAGAATGGATCTTATTATCATCTGTACGCGGTGCGCTGCCCCATGTCCATACTGTCCCATCCGACTTAACCGCGAGATTGTGTCCATTCCCGCTTGTAATATACTCGATACCCGACAGCGAGCTCAGACGAACAGGCCCGTCAGTTTCCGAGAAGGTAACTGTTTCTTGTATCCCGATCTCGCCTAATAGATTGCGTCCCCAGGTCCATACCGAGCCGTCCTTGCGGAGCGCGATCGAGTAATAGTAGCCTGATTCGACTTGTGTGAATTGCAAGTCATCAGGGATTCCCTTTTCCGACGCAGAAGCGGATATAGGGATCGCTGTCCCGACAAGCACGAGGATCATGGCGATGATCAGCGGCTTAAAGCGAGCTGATATAGCGGAATGTTGGATGGTTGAAGTTTGTGTTTTGTAGAATGAGAATGGAAATCTCATGGATTATTCATCCCTTTCGTAAGATTTGTGTAAGTAAGTACATACTAGTTAGACGCAGGGTATAGCAAAAAGTTCCAATCAATATTATGGAACGATTCAAAACTGTCGTTTGGTTTGAGGACAAATACTGAAACTTATAGAGCAAATGATGGTAGTGGAGCTGCATTTTACAGTAATATAAGTGTATTCCAACAACAATTCGCAGCTATAGGCTCATTAGCATGAAGCTTGTTGGCTGAACATATAGGAGTGAATGAACTTGATCCAAGTAGCGGCAGCAATCATTGAAAATGAAAAAGGTCAGATCCTCATCGCTCGACGTCGCGCAGGTAAGTCGCAAGCCGGCATGTGGGAGTTTCCAGGAGGTAAGCTGGAGCTGGGGGAATCCACTGAAGTGTGCTTGAAGCGAGAGTTGGCGGAGGAGATGCATATTGAGATCGAGCCGTATGAGCGTTATGGAGAGAATAAGCATCAATATGGAGACGTGCTCATTCAGCTTATTGCCTATAAAGCCCGATTCGTGAGAGGTTCAATCAAGTTGATCGATCATGATGAATACCGATGGGTGCGGCTCAACGAGCTTCTGGAGTATACATTTGCACCGGCAGATGTGAAGTTTGTAGAAATGCTGGTTCATGAGGGTACTGACAGCATGGTCAAATCTACATTAAAGCAGGCCTATAACACTTTTGCTCAAGCAAGAGAAGCAACGAAGCATGTGGCGTGGAAACAGGAAGAACGTGATGTCGTCTTGTCGACATGGAAGCGTGAAGGGATCAACAAGCTGCTGGAGATTGGAGCAGGGCCGGGCAGAGACAGTTTATTTTTTCAACAGCAGGGATTGGATGTAATGGCTATTGATCTGTCTGATGAAATGGTTGCTCTCTGTCAACAGAAGGGTGTGCCTGCGAAAGTGATGGATTTCTACCAATTGAAGTTTCCTGATCATACATTCGATGGCATCTATGCGCTGAACTGCTTGCTTCATGTTCCTAAGGCGCGTCTTATTCAGGTGCTGCTAGAAATTAAGCGTGTGCTTAAACCGGAGGGTCAGTTCTACTTAGGATTGTATGGCGGGGACTCAACAGATGGGATCTGGGAACAGGATTCTTATGAACCGAAGCGTTACTTCGCGATGTATCCGGATGAAGATATACTGAGCATCGTGAGAGAGCATTTTACGGTGCTGGACTTTCACACTCGGAGTATGGGTGAAGGAGCGCCGCATTTTCAATCGATGATGTTGAGAAATGATCGACTCTAACGAAGCTAAGCGGCCTCTGTCCTTTGAAATTCAGGACGAAGGCCGCTTAATTTAATTGTACTATTCACTTGACGAGGTGCAGTTCACTTAATCCTCGATTGCCGCTTTTTTAGTATTAATAGCGTGAATGACCTGTTGATCGAATTTGGATCTTCTATCATAGGTGTACAGGCCATTGACTTCCTGTTCCACATCATACAGCTGCGTGTAGCAGAAGCCGAACATATATGGGTTGTTGAGCAAGGTCGAGGTAAGACCTTCGTAGCGCGCGAGGAATTCCTCTTCGCTCTTCGGCCGCTCTCCGTACCCCCAGTCTTTATCGTTTTGCTGGTTCGGGTTCCACCAGATACCGCCGTACTCACTGACGAAATAAGGCTGGCCCTCGTACTTCTGACGTTCTGGGAATGTATTGAACACTTCGCCGCCTTCAGCCATAGGCGCATATCGAGCGCGGAAAGATTCCGTATTCTGATCGTAGTCATGGATATCGTAGATATCGGTCACAACGTGGAAATTGCCGCTTGTATCAATGACAGGGCGAGTCGGGTCGATCGCTTTGGTTGTTTCATATACGATTCGCAGCACTTCGTTGTTCTGGCGTGCGCCGTTGCCATCATCCCATGTCTCATTAAATGGGCACCAGCCGACCAAGCTTGGATGGTTGAAGTCGCGTTCAACGCCTTCGATCCACTCCGGTAAAAACTGCATAAGCCCTTCTGAAGTAGAGATATTCAGTCCCCAGTTGGCGTGCTCCCCCCATACTAGGTATCCTAGCTTATCCGCCCAATATAGGAAGCGCGGCTCGAACATCTTCTCGTGAAGTCTTGCTCCGTTGAAGCCAAGATCTAACGATATTTCAATATCGCGCTTCAAATCATCATCCGATGGAGCGGTATAGATACCGTCTGGATAAAAGCCTTGATCAAGTACAAGGCGTTGAAATACCGATTTTCCGTTGATTCGGAACGCCATTCCGTCGAGATGGATAGAACGCAAGCCAAAATAGGAGTTAGCTGAATCGATTGTTGAATCGTCGCTTACTATTTTTAATTTCAAATCGTAAAGCTTAGGCGAGCCTGGCTGCCACAGATGAACATCAGATAAAGGAAGCGTAAGCTTAGCCAATGAGCTGCTAAGCTTTATAGCTGCCGAGCCAGCTGGCTTGTCCTCGAAGGAAGCATCGCATGAAAGATGAAGACCGTTCACTGCGCCTTTGAGCTTCGCTTCCACATGAATGCAAGCATTTTCGGGATCTGGCGTCATACGGAAGGACGAGATATAAGTCTGAGGCACGGATTCAAGCCATACCGTCTGCCATATGCCGGTTGTTCGAGTATATTCACAGCCTTGCGATTGATAAGCGGCGGACTGTTTGCCCCTCGGCTGCAAACCTGATCTATTGTCATCCTCAGCATAAACCGCAATCGTATTGTCACCTTGCTTCAAGGTGTTAGTGATATCGAACGAGAATGAAGAGTAGCCTCCACGGTGCGACCCTACAAACTGCTCGTTCACCCAGACTTCTGTCTTGTAGTCAACAGCACCAAAATGAAGTAAAGTTCTATTGCCAGACCAATCTTCAGGCATGGTAAAGCTTCGCTTATACCAGACAGCATTCATGAAGTCGGTATGGCCGATGCCGGATAATCTGCTTTCAGGACAGAAAGGCACGGTGATCGACTGGTTTAACTTCACTTTATCATACTGATAACCGCGTGCTTTTCCGCTGCATCCTTGATCGATCTCAAACTGCCATTCACCGTTTAAATTCATCCACTGATCACGAATAAATTGAGGTCGCGGATGTTCTGGGCGTGGGATGTTGGTCATAAGCATAAGAACCCTCCATTTACATAACTTAAAAGTTAATATATTAGTGAAAAAGAACTATACAATGCCATACTAGTTTTGTTTATAGTATCTGTCAATATAAATCATTCGCATAATATAAGGGTTTATTGTTAAATTGAGAACTGCTTGTTTTCGTTAACTTTAAAGTTATATAATAGGCTTAATTGTGAAGAGGAAAGGGAGCAGTACCATGCAAACCATCGAAGTAAACAGCGATAATCTTTCATTTTTAGAGTGTTTATCATCGGGAACCCGAATTCGAATCATAGAACTGTTGAATGATAGACCGATGAATATAAGCGAACTGGCCGAGGTACTGGACGTTTCCTCCGCAATCACTACGAAGCATATCCAGAAGCTGGAGCGTGCAGGGATTGTAGCCTGCGAGAGCACTGGGGGCAAGAGAGGCAGGCAGAAGCTGTGCTCACTTCAACTTGATGCAATTAACCTGCAATTTAGATCAAGTAAGCCGCAGCCTAAGAAGAGCTATACCTTCTCAATACCAGTCGGACAATATAGCGTCTTTGAAGTGAATCCGACATGCGGTCTTGCATCTGAGTCGAAGATGATCGGCATGGTCGATGATCCGCGTTATTTTTCAGATCCCGAACATGTGCAGGCGAAGCATCTATGGTTCGGCAGCGGATGGGTTGAGTATGGTATTCCTAACTTCCTACTGCGAAACCAAGAGCTCAAGCGACTGGAAATATCACTCGAGATCTGCTCAGAGGCACCAGGCTACAATGAACAATGGCCTTCGGATATCAGTTTCTTCATCAATGGAGTCGAAGCTGCCATGTGGACAGCTCCAGGTGATTTTGGAAGCAAGCCAGGTATATATACGCCTGATTGGTGGAATCAAGGTACTCAGCATGGTCAGCTCAAGACGCTGATCGTTACAGAAGAGGGCACCTATATAGATGGTGTGCAGGTTTCCGATGTGACGACACGAATGTTGAACATCGAGCTTAATAAAGAGTTGACCTTGCGCATAGCATCGCTGACAACAGCAGAGCATTGCGGGGGAGTGGCGTTATTTGGCAAAGGATTTGGCAATTACGATCAAGAAATAGAAGTTAACATGTACTATTCAACACGTTAATAATTTTCATAGTCGATTAAAAACATGGATTAGATGGTTCCAAATTATCAATACTTTGATAAGAGCGAGGAACAGGAACGTATTAAAACAACAAGCTTTACGAAAACAGCGAATGAAAAATAGCTAACCCTGATGCAGTAAGTCTGCTTGGGTTAGCTATTTTTCATCTCAAAAGGACTTTATAATCTCTCCATGATACCGGCTAAGAGCGCTGCTCGCTTCGGCATCTCATCGATTCTTACGTATTCATGCAGAGCATGGGCGCCGTCCCCGCGAGCGCCGAGTCCGTCTAAAGTGGGAGTGCCGCACGCCGCGATGAAATTGCCGTCACTGACTCCACCAGTGCTTGATTCGTGAAGCGTAAGGCCGAGCTTCTCCAGTGCTGTTTTCTCAGCGATGTGGAATAACCGTTCTATCGCTTCGGTCCGCTCCATAGGCGGGCGATTCATGTGCCCATTCACGCTTAGGCGGATCTCGGAGTGAAACGGCGCCAGCTCTTTCATCTTCTGCGCCATCATCTCGAAATCTTCCATTGTCTGCACGCGAATGTCGATCAATGCTTCTGCATTGGCAGCGACCACGTTAGAACCGATTCCTCCGTTCATCACCCCGACATTCACATGAACTCCGCGCTTAGGATCGGACAATTCGTGAAGGTACAGAATCTGCCGCGCCATCTCTTCAATCGCGGATATGCCTGATGCAGGGTCAACTCCTGCATGAGCCGAGCGTCCTTCTATCACCAGGTGATAGCGGCCATTGCCTTTGCGGGCCGTCTTCAATGCGCCGTCTGGCTCGAGCGGCGGCTCTAGGATGAGCGCGGCTGAGCTCGCTCTGGCATGCTGTTCGATCCAGGAGCGGGAAGTCTGGCTGCCGATCTCTTCATCGCTGTTGATGAGCAGCACGAAGGCTGTATCCGCAGGCAGACGGTTCATCTCCTGGAGCACCTTCAGCGCAAATATCGCTTGAATAATGCCCGCCTTCATATCGACAACGCCAGGGCCGTAAGCATAATTGCCATCGATCCGAAACGGTCTGCGCTCCGCCTCGCCGGCGGGCCATACGGTGTCGGCATGCGCAACTAGCAGGATACGGCGCGAACTGCTGCTGCCTGCAAATACCTCTAAGCGATCCGCATATTGCTCATTCGGGATGCGGATCACTTCGGCATCCAACCACGCTCGGCAGGTCGCTTCGTACCAGTCGATCATCTTATCGGTTAAGCGTTTATCCTGTGATGGCGAATCCATATTCACGCTTTGCTCTAAGAGCCGGAGCATGTCGGGCAACAGCTGCTCCAGCCTCGTTACGATTTCCATAGCCGTTCTACCTGCCTTAATGAGCGTGTGAATTGGAGCCGAACAAGCGATCCAAGCCGTATACTCGCTCTAAGATGAATATGAACACTAAACTCAGCAAGATCACGATCGACGATATCGAAGCGACAAGCGGAGTCAGCGATTCTTGCATATAGCTGAAGATGGCCATCGGCAATGTGGTTGTCGATGGAGACACCATGAACAGCGACACCGTCACGTTGTCAAATGAGGTTAAGAATGCAAATACCATCCCCGAGAACACCGCTGGCCGAATGATGGGGAATGTGATATCCCAAAACGTTCGGAGCGGATTGGCCCCCAAGATGGAGGCTGCGCGCTCAAGCGTGTAATCGAAGGTGCTCAATCCCGTATACACCAACCGCACCACATAAGGGACGGATATGAGAATATGAGACAGCAGCAAGCCGATGAAGGTACCCGCTAACCCAATTCGAGTAAAGAACAGCAGAGCCGCGATCCCGATGATAAGGGATGGCACGGTTAGCGGAGACATCAACAGCGAGTTGATGATTCCAGCTCCGCGCGGTTTATACTTATGAAGCGCAAGCGCCGCAAGCGTACCGATAATCGTTGCAATTAGCGCTGTAACGAAAGCCAACTGCAAGCTGAACCAGAATGAATCGATAAATTCCGGGCGGTCGAATATCTTCACATACCATTGCAGCGAGAACCCTTCCGGTGGAAATCGCAGCGCGCCAGTTGATGTGAAAGAGGTCGGTATAATGATAAGGAGGGGCGAAATGACCATCAGCACAACGAAAAAGGTGATGATTCCGAGTGCGGTAGGCCGACGTTTCTTCTCAAGCATCATGATGCAAATACCTCCTTATACCGCTTCGTTTCTACCAGCTTCGTGAATATCGTGACTAAGAGAATCGTCGAGCCTAACAATAGAAATGCAATGGCAGCGCCGAGAGACCAATCCAACGAGGCCATCATTTGCTCATACGCCAGCACAGGAAGCACTTTGACCGATGTTCCTCCCATGAGAGCGGGAGTCACGAATGAGCTCATGGCCAGACTGAACACAAGCGTTGTTCCGGCGAATACCCCAGGCATGCTGAGCGGCAATGTAATGCTGAAAAATTGTTTAGATCGCGATGCGCCCAGAATCCCAGCAGCTTTGTAGAGAGAAGAGTCAATGGCGTAAAGGCTCGTTGAGATCGCGAGCACCATGTATACGATCAATGAATCGGACAAACCGATAACAACTCCAAGCTCGTTGTAAAGCAAACGCAGCGGTTCTGAGATGATCCCGAGCGACATCAAGGTGTTGTTAATGAAGCCGTCATCTCCTAGAATGACAACCCATCCGAAGTTTCGGATGACTACGCTGATGAGATGAGGGGAGATGATCAGGAACGTGATAAGACCGCGCATCTTCGGTGCAGCCTGCGCCATGTACATAGCGACCGGATAACCCAACAGCAGGCATACCACAACGGTATACAGACTGAGCTTTACGGTGCGCCATAGAATCTCTAGGTAATAGGAATCCTGGAACAGATGGGCATATGATGCCAACGTCCAAGCACCTCTGCCCATATCTTCGCGCAAGCTGATCATCAGCATGTAGATCATCGGAAGCACGAACACACCTAAGATGATGATGAGTCCCGGGACGAGCAGAAGCATTGCGATCAAGCCCTTGGATCGCTTCAATTGGGGCATCGGATTATGCCTCCTTCCGCGGAAATACATTGACTTGATGCGCATTCCAGCTTAACTTGACCGGCTCGCCTTCAGAGAAGCTGACGTTAGGCGAATAATGGGTGCGCACGGTGATGATGTGGCCCCCGGCATCTACAATGACCTCGATGAATGAACCAAGGAAGGATAGCAATTTGACAGTGCCTGAGATCGAATTGATACCCGCTTCTTTCGCAGTTTCCTGCATGTTTCCGACTTTCTCTAAGCTAATGTACTCAGGCCGAACATATACATTGACCTCGTCTCCCGAGTTAAAGAGTCGGTCACTGCGCTTGGCGGTGAAGGTCATTCCTTCCGTTGTCTTTAGCCGCCAATGATGCTCATCCCCGCCGGTTATGACAGCTTGGAATCCATTCGACTTGCCTACAAATTCATGCACGAACGCTGTTGCCGGCTTCTGATAGATGTCTTCAGGTGTGCCGATCTGTTCCACCTTGCCATGATCGAGAACGACGATGCGGTCGGACATATACATCGCCTCTTCTTGATCATGGGTTACAAATATCGTGGTCACGCCGATCTCCTGCTGCAGACGCTTGATCTCCTCGCGCAGCTCCTCGCGAAGCTTGGCGTCTAGATTGCTGAGCGGCTCATCGAGCAGCAAGAGCGAGGGCTCCGTGACAAGCGCGCGCGCAATCGCGATGCGCTGCCGCTGCCCTCCGGACAGCTGCTTCGGATAGCGGTCGGTCAAGTGCGGAAGCTTGACCACATCCAACACCTTCCGCACTC
Source organism: Paenibacillus sp. EB106-04-04-XG159 (assembly GCF_058791835.1). NCBI lineage: Bacteria > Bacillati > Bacillota > Bacilli > Caryophanales > Paenibacillaceae > Paenibacillus > Paenibacillus sp. EB106-04-04-XG159. The sequence continues at coordinate 71,623 of NZ_JBYTDY010000002.1, forward strand.
TCGTCTCGATCTCCGACTTTGACACTTTGCGCAGCTTTAACCCATAAGCCACATTTTCAGCTACCGTCATATGAGGGAATAAGGAATAAGTCTGGAACACCATGCCGAGATCACGTTTATTGGCAGGCACGCCGTTCATCGGTTTGCCCTTGATGATCAGCGTACCTTCATCAGGCTCCAAAAATCCCGCTAACATATTCAAGGTGGTCGTCTTGCCGCAGCCGGACGGACCTAGAAAGGTAACGCATTCACCGCGCTCCACTTGTAAATTGAAATTGTCCACCACTGTCGTGCTGCCGAAGCGCTTTCGGATTTGATGCAATTCAACGTCATAACTCTTCGTCATATGTGTTCCTCCGATCCTTATGATCCGATAAGCTTATTTGCCTACGAGCGGCGCGATTTCTTTATTGAATGTTTCCAGCCATGCCTTTTTATTTTCGCTGATCGTGGAGTAGCTGAAGTTCACGATCTTGTTCTTGTCAAAGTTGAGCAGCTTGCCGATATCGTCCGGCAATGTCACATCAATAACCGGGTTGTAGTACAGCTTCGTCGCGAATAAGGATTGCACTTCTTCAGTAAGCAGGAAATCTATAAATGCCTTCGCGGCTTCAGGATTTTTCGAGCCTTTCACGATAGATGCTACGGTTGGCACCACGTTAGCGCCTTCCTTCGGAATGACGAATTCCAGCTCAACACCGGAATCCTTCTGCACGATGCTGCGCGCCATGGTCCATGCTGTGTAGGCTGCCGTGTTGTTTTGCAGGTTCTGCTGAATCTGAGCAGCAGTCTTCGCGAAGGTAGGCATATAAGTTGCAATCGTTTTCAACTTTTCAAAACCAGTGGTCATATCTGCTTCGGAGCCGCCGTTAGCGTACGACATCATGATCGTGGCAGAGCGACCGAAGTTGCTCGACATTTCGGTGAGTGTAATGTTGCCTTTCATTTCAGGGAGGGCCAGGTCGTTCCAGGATTGCGGAATCGGGAGATTCTTCTCCTTTACCAGCTTAGAGTTGTAGGAAATGCCCATAGGTGTATAGTTGATCGTCACGCCGCTGTTCTCTGTCACCTTGAACTGGTCGCTTATTTTGGACATGTTAGGAATCTCGGTAGGGTTCAGCGCTTCCCACAAGCCTTCAACACGTCCTGCTTCCTGCTCGCTTCCTTCGATAAAGGCGATATCGATCTGAGCAGAGCCTTGCTGAGCTTTGACCTTAGCTACGATGTCCGTCGCTACGCCCGCGACATATGTCAGCTTGACATCGGGATACTTCTCATTGAATTTCTTGAAGATCTCATCCTTGAACAGTGCTTCGACCGTAGCGCCGTTGCCGGCAAAGACGAGATCGCCTTTGATTGCAGCGGTATTGTCAGTCTTGGTTTCGTTGGTGGCAGCAGGTTTCGATGCAGGAGAGTCTGAGGTGTCAGTAGAGGATTTCGTTCCTCCGCATGCGGTAAACAGTGAGGTCATAAGCGTTAAAGCGAGAATGATAGATGCAAAGCGACGTGTCTTCATCAAATAATCTCCCCTTATTAAATTGTTCACTATTAGAGAACGGTGTTTAATAATAGTGAATTTTGTTTTTGATTTTAACACAGCGACATGGTATATTCAATCGTGTTAGCAATGAAATTTGTCACATTTTTTCGTTGGAATTTTGTATAAAATGGCATCGTTCTTGTTCGGAAATGGAATTTACCATCTTGGTGGGCTTACATATAGATCACGAATGCTAGTAGGAGGCTGTACATGGATCATTTGTTGACATCCGTGCAAAAGAGCTGCAGATTGCTGAAATTGTTTCTGCGTGACCAAAGAGAATGGGGAGTAACTGACATAAGCAAGGAGCTGCAATGGTCGAAAGGCGCCGTCCATAAGATGCTAGCTACATTGGAAAGCGAAGGATTCATTAAGCAGAATGTGCATACCCGTCAGTATTCGCTTGGTTATGCATGTTTAGAGCTTGGCAATCGAGTGAAGAGGAATAATGATTGGGTCAGCATTGCTCGTCCTTATCTGGAGCGTATTGCGACGGAAACGAAAGAATCGGTCTGCTTGTGCATTCGTGAAGGACATGACGCGATCTATATGGATAAGATTGATTCTCCTTTACCGATTCGGTTTATTATTGATGCCTATCGCCGCTTCCCTCTTTATGCTACCAGCGCATCGCGTGTTATTCTGGCGTACAGTCCTGAAGAGGTGAAGAAGCGTTTGTACGCGGAGCCGATCGCGGCCTTCACGGAGCATTCGATGAAGAGTGTAGATGAGCTGCGTGAACGGATCAGCCGCATCGAGAAGCAGGGGTATGAGATCAGCTCGAATATGCGCAATGTCGGGGTAACTGGGATTGCCGCCCCGATCCATGACGCAGACGGACAGGTGAATGCTTCCGTGAGCTTGGTTGGGCCAAGCGATCGGGTAGATCCGCACCGTGAGGAATGGATTCAGACTATATTGACCGCCGCTGCTGAAATATCACGACTGGTAGGCTACCGGCAATAAGCGGTAAGTGTAGGTTTGGTTTGAGCAGATGAATATTGAATTCGCATACGGGCAGGGGTATACTTAAAGCATCCTATTGTTGAAAGAGAGTGCGTGATGTTAAGTATACTGACGGATGCTGTTTTTGTAGTCGCATTGATACTCATATATGGAATGCTGTTCTACCGCTTATTCATTCAGAAGACATGCGGCTATATTCGGGAAAATATAACCTTGATGGTGCTGGCCGTTATGATCTCGCTGCCTCTCAACTATGGAAGTTATATTAATGGTGCTATCAACATCTTGAATGCTGTTTTTATAACGGTATTAATTATTCGTATCGTCGTATCCTCAAGGAAAATAAAGAGTGGTAAGCTCTAATGCAATATAAGCTGGCAGGCCGTCCTTATGGTATTAAGGACGGTCTGTTGTGTTCTATGCTAGAATATAGTCGAATCAAGCGTAAGCGAGGGATGGCATGAACATAACGATTGGAATGTTTGCACACGTAGATGCGGGCAAGACAACACTTGCCGAGCAGCTACTTTACTATACGAACAGCATTCAGAAGCGTGGCCGCGTCGATCATCGCGATGCGTTTCTGGACAGCCATGATATCGAGCGTGAACGAGGGATTACCGTATTCGCGGATCAAGCGGTGATGAAGTTCAATGGATCGACGTACTACTTGATCGATACACCTGGGCACGTCGACTTCTCGCCTGAAATGGAGCGGGCCATGCAGGTCATGGATTATGCGATTGTGGTCATCAGCGCGGTTGAAGGTATCGAAGGACATACCGAAACGGTGTGGCAGCTGCTGCGGAAGCATCATGTGCCGACGATCTTTTTTATTAATAAGGTAGACCGCGTGGGGGCTGATGTTGACCGCGTGTTAGCTGAGATACGGGCAGAATTGACCGTGGATGTCTGCATGATCGCGGAGTCCACCGACCTGGAACAGGGAATCATGGATGAATCGCTCATCGAAAGCGTAGCAGAGCGGGATGAACTGCTGCTGGAGCGATATATGGAAGAAGGGTACCATGCGGAAATGTGGCTTCAGAAGGTAACGGAGATGATCCGAGAGAGACGTCTATTTCCTTGCTTCAGCGGATCCGCGCTGCAGAATATCGGGGTCGCTCATTTTCTTGCTCAATTGAATCGACTAATGATAACTTCATATGAAGCTGAGGTAGACAAGCCATTTGCCGGACGTGTCTATAAGATCCGTCATGATGAGCAAGGAGCGCGATTAACGTATATTAAAGCTTTGGCAGGAACGCTGCGTGTTCGGGAAGAGTTGAACTATGGTGACGAAACAGAGCCCATGGCCGAGAAGGTGACAAGCATTCGGGTCGTGAACGGCAGCAAGTTGATGAATGTGGACCGAGTCGAGGCAGGCGATCTGTTCGTCGTAACAGGTTTATCTGCTGCGGCTACAGGTGAAGGTGTTGGGACTTTGCGTGTAAAAGCGAGCTATGAGCTGGTGCCGACACTGAGCTCTAAGGTTCAATATGAGCAGACGATTCACCCGAAGGATATGCTGAAGTGCTTCCGTCTTCTGGACGCTGAGGATCCGTCTCTCCGTGTCGCGTGGGATGAAGCCAATCAGGAGATTCAGATTCAGGTGATGGGCGTTATCCAGCTGGAGGTTCTGCAGAGGATTGTATATGAACGATTTGGCTATCGCGTGTCCTTTGCGCAGCCGGAGATTCTATACAAAGAAACGATAGAAACAGCCGTGATCGGCAGCGGACACTTCGAGCCGCTCAAGCATTATGCGGAGGTGCATCTAAAGCTGGAGCCTGCGGAACGCAACAGCGGCATCATTTTCTGCAATGGCTGCCACCCCGATGTGCTGCTGACAAATTATCAGAATCTCGTCGCACAGCATATCGGTGAACGCGATCATCACGGTCTATTAACAGGCTCGCCGCTCACGGATGTGAAGGTGACGCTGCTAAAGGGGAGAGCGCATAACAAGCACACGCACGGCGGGGACTTTCGGGAAGCGACGTTCCGCGCGCTGCGGCAAGGGCTGGAGAAAGCTCGCAACATTGTGCTGGAGCCTTTCTATGATTTTAAGATCAAGCTTCATCTTGATCATCTCGGGCGACTCATGTCCGATCTATCGCAGGCGAGCGGCAGCTTCAACCCGCCGGAAACGTCGGGGAATCAGGCTGTGCTGACTGGGAGAGTTCCGGTAGCGACGTTTATGAATTACAGCGCAGAGCTGGCTGCTTATACACAGGGGAGAGGTGTCATGACTCTTGCCTACGGAGGCTATGATCGCTGCCATAACGAAGACGATGTGATCGACCGCAAAGGCTATAACAAGCAAGCGGATCCGGAATATACATCAACGTCGATCTTCTGCGCGAAGGGCTCTGGTTATGCCGTGCCATGGGATGAGGCGGACGAGCATATGCACGTGTAGAATTTCACGATACTGCAATGCTGCAATGCTCATGCCGAGCTAATATATCTAAGAATAGAGTGAGTGCACAATGAACCATCAGACAACACAGATTTATATCCTATCAGGGCCGTGTGGAGTCGGAAAATCAACAGCATCAGTACAGTTGTCTCGGCAGCTGAAGCAAGCTGTGCTTATCCATGGCGACGTTTTTCTGGATATGTATGTAGAAGGACAAGAACCGCCGTGGGAAGCACGGTTGAGCATCGCATGGGATAACATCCTGGCAACTACGAGAAACTTTGTTCAGCACCATCTTCAAGTCGTAATCGACTTTGTCGTTGAAACGGAATTGGAATGGTTCTGCGACCAGCTTGCCGACTTGAAGCTGGACATCAAGTATGTTGTACTGAGAGCCGATGAACCTATTCTAGAGGAGCGGCTCAACAGACGGGGGGATCCCGATACGCTTGATCGTTCACTAACCTTGCTTCGAGAATTGGAAGAGCGAGCAGCGAATCAGAAGTATCTGCTCGATACTTCTAACAGTCAAACTGAAGCAATCGTTAGAGAAATTATGCTGAATCCTCGGTTTACGATACAGAGGGATAGCGTATGAGTTGAATATAAGCAGGGCTCGTGCTGCCCGCACGAGCCCTAAAGATTAAGTCATCCTTGCTTCAATTGCTTCCAGCTGTTCAAGCCTTCGAGGAACAGAGCAGGTTCATCGGTCGCATACCAGCGAATGCCGAGATCCAGCAGCTGATGCAGAGAGGCGATGTCGAATGAGAATGGGAACAGCTCCAGGTCTATTCCGCTCCGTTCGGTAAGGGCTAGCGCCTCGGTCAGAAACGCAGGTTCCAGATCAAAGCTCCAATGCGCATTCCTATCTGCTATCTTCAGATGAAGCTGTACCTGATCCAGTCCTGCAAAGCCGGTAGAGGCGGCTGCATGGAACCTCTCCATTCGCTGCGCTGCGTTTCCGCCGATCCACAGCATGCTTCGCACCTCACTCGCGATCTCTTTCATCTGGCGGCAATTGTCCTGAATGTTATGGGTGAAGATGACTTGCCGATTCACTTCATACTGATCGATGAGTCGGCCAAGGTCGGTCAAATTGACTTCCTTCAGATCGAGATACATCATACGCTCCGGGCGGCCTTTCATTTCCTGAAAAGCCTCTTCCAATGAGGGAATGCACTCCCTTTGAAACGCCTCGTTGAATTTAACCCCAGCATCCCACAGCCTTGTCTCGGCAAATGTAAATTCGGATATCGGCCGATTCTTGACCTCGTCAGGAGCCGTCGTCGTTCGAGCGGGTGTCTCATCATGCAAGCAGACGATCACTCCATCACGCGTAGTTCGAATATCCGCTTCCGGAATTCCTCCAAGCTCCCATGCATAGCGATTAGCTGACATCGTATTATCCGGACGTTCATATGCGCCGCCGCCCCGATGGGCTTGCCAGTAGATGCTCATGTAGGTTCCCCCTTAGATTCTCAAGATTGGTTCAATCACCATAGCTGAATGTATTAGGTCATATCCGCATATGACGTATTCGGATTAGCAGATAGGTCATGCAGGTTGCCGCTAATAGCACCGCATCTCAGATCGTTCTGCAGCCTAGTCAGTCCAGAGACTGTGCTGGCCGCATGCAGTGCATAACGCAATTTTTTTCTGTCGGCTTCTGTCCGTATGACATTCCCGATCACGCGGATGTTCGAGCTTGTACCCGATACATAGATCCCATCGTAGGAATTGTCGGCTGCTTGCCCGGCATTCGTGATGGAATTGCCATCAGCGATTACTTCCTTGGAGTTGTTGATCTGGATGCCGTTGAGCGAAATATCGCGGATCAGATTGTCCGTGATGATAACCTGAGTGCAGTCGGTGAGCGATATGCCGTTCTTGCTGGCCCCTTCCAATATGTTGCCGGTAACGATGGTACGATTGCTTCGCAGGCTGATGGACTGTCCGCTGGAATTCTTGAAGATGTTATTCGCGATCACAACCTTCTCCCCGCTGTCTTCAGGAAAGCCCTCCACATAGATCCCATTGTTAGTACCTGTATCGAAGATGTTATGCTCGACAATAATGGTGCTGGCAGGCTGAACTGGATGGAATACGCCGTAATCGTCCTTGGAGGATGCAGAGGTGGCTGAAGGAGTAGAGATGAATATGCCGCCGTTCACCCGTATCATGTGATTGCCCGCGATAACAGAGTTTCTCCACTTAAAGGGGCGGATCGCCCAGTAGGTGGAATTCTCCATCACATTATCACGAACGATGATATGGTCAAAATATGCGCCTGGATAAGCACCGTGCGCACCAACTCCGCAAGGCCACGGAACAGTTCCCGGCGTCCCGCTCGGCCCGAAGTAGCACTGCTGTACTGTAACATGATGGGTGGGAGTGTGGTCAGCCGCCTGCCCGACGAATCCCGCCTTGATCGCAGGCTCCAGCTGAATGGCTTCAGCGTAATTCTGAGTGGTGAACATGAACCCAACGAACCGGCAGCGGTCAAACAAGACGTGCCGAACGCCCGTCAGCTCCGCGCCGTGACCGCTCTGGGTATCCTTAATCGTGAGCTTTCGCAAGGTGATGTTCTCGGCGTGTGCGAGAGCGATACCGTTGCACACTCTCCTATATTGGACAGCGTTGCAGTCTAAGACGCCGCCCTCGATCGTAATGTTGCCGTTGCCTTCGTATCCGTAGAATACGTCTGTGGTGCGGTAGTTCCGTATGACGTTGCCGTCGTGACAACGAAGCAGGACAGTGCCTTCATCCATTAGCAGGTGTGTATTCTTGAATAGGTAGAGCTCTCGCGACAGCCGATAAGTGCCGTTCGGAATGATGACTCGGAGACACGGCCAGCGATTCGCTTCATTCAGCGCAGCTTGAATGGCTTCGGTATCATCGGTCAAGTTGTCTCCTTTCGCTCCGTACCAGGAGACGTTAACCGTGAAATGGTCTACGACCCGCCTCAAGCGAACACCAGATTGATGAACGAGGACGGTGCCGACGTTGTCTACGGACGTATCGAAGGGATCGATGCGAAACATGCCTTCATGACCGGGATCTGTGATGTAATAAGTAAAGGTGGGATTCACTTGGTCCAGTGATCGCAGTGCAGCTAATGTTATTGGAATGCAGTACGACATGTTCATAAGCTGCGGCGGCTTTAGCGAGTGATCTTCCATTTCACCATAGACCGCTTCTGTCACATTCTTGCCTTGTGCGCTGCCAATGCCGGTATACGCGCTTAACCATGCGGCGGTTCCTGCCATCCCCATGCCGGTGAGCAGTTTTCTTCGGCTGATCTTGCGTTCGAATGCGGGATCTTGATGAGAAGGTTCGAACAGTTGACTCATTTGCACATGCCTCCCTGACCTTGTTTATTACGGTTCATATCCCACTCAGATTTGCTCGTTTTTGCAATTAAATGTATGGCTCGATTCCATATTTGTCAAGATATTAACTTAAAAATAATGTTTTCCAAAATTGAGATTTACTTATTGACAGTGTGCTTTTCAGTCGACTACGCTAAACATAAATGAGGATAAATGAGCGCAAATGAACATGAATGAACTCATTTAACACAAGCCGTTTGTCCAGATACAGCAAGCAGTTCACGAATAAATAATTGCACATGTGATGGTGTCCATCGCATGTATTTGCCGCACATGTTATCGCAAGCGCTTTCTTTTTGTGAAGATTATGTAAATGCCCCTGTTGCCAATAAGGAACGTGAAAGGAGAGAGTGCGATGAAACGACTGGGCCAGCCCTTATCGATTAAGAAGAACTTGCTATTATCTTTCCTCATCTTGTTTTGCGCCCCTTTGCTGTGCTTCTGTCTGATCTGGTATGCCAAGTCTGCTCAAACGATAGAAAAGAATGTTATTTACTATAACGAGCAGCTAATCGATCGAGTAAGCACGCAGTTGGATGAATATTTCACAAGTATAAAGGCCGATTCGCAAGCACTTCCAGGGCATCCGCTCGTGCAGCAATTCATCAAGGCTGACCCTCAGAACACATACGAAATGTACATTTTAAAAAGCCGCATCTCCAACGAACTGGTACCGAATCTACGAAAGGATATGTACGGCTTCAATCTTATATCTGCTAAGGGCGCTTATTATGGCGAACTGAAAGCAGCACCTGGGATGGAGTCGGATGCAACCTTTAAGATACTTGGGATATCTGAATGGAATGGAGTCCCAATCATAACGGTGTCCCGAAAGATATTTGATAATGTAACCTACCAACCCGCCGGTACGATCGTCATGTCACTATCCCTCCAACAGATGCTGAAGATTGCGGACATTAAGCCTTATGGAGAGAACAGTTCAATTGTGATTGTGAATGAAGAGGATCAGATCATCTATCATACAGATCGCAGGCTATGGGGGAAATCTCTCTCTGAGAGCTGGACTGCGAAAATAAACTCTGCTAACGGACAGTTCACAGTGGAAAGTGATGAAGGAAAGAAAAATGTGTTCTATCAGGTGTCACCCGTGACCGGCTTCACGATCATATCTGAAATCTCTCGATCTGAAATGCTCGGAGGCCTATTCCAGCTTCAGCTTATAACGCTTATGATTGGCTCGCTCATATTGACATTGGCGTTCCTCTTGTTCTACCGCATGTTCAGAGAGATCAAGAAGCTGCTCGTGGAGATTCATACGACAAGAATGCGTGAAAAGGAATTGGAGCTGAGAAACAGAGAGGCGCTTGTGTCCGCGATGCAGTCGCAGATCAATCCGCATTTCCTATACAACACGTTAGAAATCATCAACTCGTATGCAATCATGTCCAATATTATGCCGATCAGCAAGATGACGGTGAATCTATCGAATATGTTCCGTTACAGCATCAGCAATCCGGATCAGGTGATCAGTCTCCGCATGGAGCTTGCGTATATTCAGCATTTCTTCGAGATTCAAGAGGAACGGTTTGACGACTTGGTATATGAAATGAATGTTGCAGATGAGATGCTCGATAAAGTTTATCTATTCCGCTTGATCATACAGCCACTGGTGGAAAATGCATTTCAGCATGCTTACGAACAGCATGGCTTGCCTCCCGGAAGGATTACGATTACGGGATCCGCCCATTCAGATTATTATTCGATCTATGTCAGAGACGAAGGGCGAGGGATGCCCGCGGAAACGATGCATCAATACAATCAGGCATTCGCGAACATATCGAGTGATCGGATGCTGAGAGTAGGCTTTAACCCATTTCCATCGATCGGCTTGTGGAATGTACATACCCGGCTGCGCTTAGCGTTCGGTCACCCGTATGGTCTTGAGATTTCCCGTTCAGGGGAACAGGGCTCTGTGATTCAAGTGAAGCTGCCTTATCTGAAAGGAGTGGTTAACGATGTTTACCGTGCTGATTGCGGATGATGAACGTATGGTTAGGATGAATCTGAGGACGATGATCGAGCGAGACTCGGAAGGTTTCCGTGTAGTCAGTGAGGCGAAGGACGGGGAACAGGCGCTGCAGCAATGTATCGAACATAAGCCTGATCTCGTGATTACGGACATCCGTATGCCGGGAATCGAGGGTCTTGAGCTGATACGCTGCCTGTCAGAGCATCGTCTCAATCCGGAATATCTCATCATATCAGGACATGGAGATTTTCAATATGCTCAGAGCGCACTTCGTTACGGAGTGGCCGATTTCATGCTGAAGCCGATCGATCCAAGCTATTTTCTGTCCGCACTGTCCAACATCAACACCAAGATCCATTCTAAATCGCTAAAGCGCCGATCGAGCAAAGAGTGGATCTGGACCTGGAAGGTGCATGCTGAACAAACGGCTAAAGCGCTATGGCATCTGAATCACACTTCGCTCGACACAGAGCTGGAATGGACCCGCAGCATGATCCACAGCAATGACTCTAAGGCAGAACTTGAACTGGTGGAGAGACTGGAATATTTCTTAATCGTGATGGAAGGCGCTCTATCAGAGTTGAATTCAAATGGTCTGCCCCTGCCCAAAATACAGCTTCCCGAGAACGCGGCAACCGCTGGAGAACTCCTCGATTCCTTCGCCAATTGCTTGTTCGATCTGATCGAATACATTCGGTCATCTCGAAATTGGTGGGGATACAACCGGCTGTTGAAGGGAGTTCAGGAATATATCGAACAACACTACAACGATAGTGAGCTCTCTCTTAAGGATACGGCAGAGCATTTTGAACTGTCTCCGAACTATTTCGGCAATCTGTTTAAGAAAGAAGCGGGCATGTCGTTTAATCAGTATCTGACCCAGCTGCGGATGGAGAAAGCGAAGGCCTGTTTGCTGGACCCCATGACGAGGCTCTATGAAGTAGGGGAAGTGGTCGGCTATAAGGACTATGCTTATTTCTCCAAATCCTTCAAGAAGCATACTGGATTCTCGCCATCAGAGTATCGAAGATATGAGAATATTGAAGATTATGAATCGGTGTGAATATATACAAGATTTCGTTGATAATTGCATGTATCGTTGGGAGCTCCTTTCCTATAATGAAATCGAGCAGTAATCCATAATCAGGAATGATACTGAATCGGAGGGATTGGAGTGAAGGGAAGTACGAAGAAGATATGGTCTTTGTCGGTGGTTAGCTTGCTGCTAGCAAGCACTGTGCTGACGGCATGTTCCTCTGAAAAAGCAGAAGAAAACAAGAACGCATCTAAGGAAGCGCAAGTGAATAAGAACGCATCTGGGGAAGCGCCAGTGAAGAAGGACATTTCAATGCTGCTATCGCATAACAATTCAGGGTTTGCTTCCAAAGCTCCAGAAGAGAAGAAGGTTAAGTATTATGAAGAGCTGAGCAAGGAATCAGGCTACAAAGTCAGCTACGAGTTTTTGGGAGCTGGTGAGGACTTCAGACAGCAGCTATCACTTCGCTTCGCTTCAGGTGATCTGGCTGACCTTGTTCGTACGGATAGCATTAATTCGGATGTGCATCAGGGCGCGGTGGATCAAGGCATCTTCTTGGAGCTTGGTCCATTGATCGACAAGTACGGTCCTAATCTGAAGAAGAAGATTCCTGAGGTTGCTTGGAATAGTCCTAGGGTGAACAAAGATGGGAAGATATACGGCATACCGGTTCTTAGCGGGGCACCGGCCGATCGAATCCTGTTCTATCGTCAAGATATACTTGATCAGCTGAATATGGAAGTGCCGAAGACGCTAGATGAGTTCCTGCAGTTTGCCGAAGGGGTAAAGGTACAGGACGTGAATGGCGACGGAGATCCGAATAACGAGTGGGTAATGTCGTTAACGGACGCTATGGGCTGGAGAGATGTGCTTACGGGATCGTTCGGTGTGAGACCAGGCACATGGCATGTACACAACGGGAAGTTGGAGCCGGACATTATCCAACCGGAGATGAAGGAAGCTATCGCATTCTATAAGAAGCTCTATGATAACGGTTATATCGAGAAGGATTTCATCACCAAGAAGCAGGGCGACAGCGGGACGGATATCACCAAAGGCTTGGTAGCCTCTTGGGGAGCAGCGACATACCAATATGCAGCGGTAAACGCTCAAGAGTATCCGAATCAGCCGAATGCGAAAATAACGATGGCGGTTCCTCCGAAAGGACCACGCGGAGACAACTATTTGCAGATTACGAACGATCAGATCTACTATGTCTGGACGATTCCTGCAACTACGAAGAATCCGGAGGAGATCATCAAGTTCTTGGATTGGGCTTGGAGCAGCCCAGAAGCGGATAAATTCTTCGCTTATGGAATTAAGGACTTTAACTACACGGAGACGAATGGCGAGGTGCAATTCGATCCGAAGGGTCCTAACAACTCAGAGCTGAATGAGAAGGAATTCTTCCAGCTCTCGATGAATGTGCGGGAGAACGGCTTGAACAATCCGCTAGCACTTAAAGTGCTGCCGGACAGCGATGTCATTTTAAAGGGATATGAAGATTCGAAAACAACAATGCTTCCAAATGGTGATGCTATGTATATGACGCCGCTCAAAGCATTGGAAGGGCGTCCAGAGCTGACTCCTGGCTTCGTATCCGGCAGTCTGTTCTATGATACGTTTGTGAAGCTTGTGGTTGGCAAGGAAGATCTGGATAAGGGATTTGAAGCATTCGTCCAAGACTGGAAGCAACGCGGAGGAGACGCAGCGATTCAAGAAGCGACGGATTGGTATAACAGCACCAACAAGAAATAAGCCTGACTCAGGCTGTATGAAAGGGCCTCTCCAACTATACAGTTAGAGGCCCTTTGTCACCTATTAGGAAAGGAGGCTTTCTTCTTGTTCCGTAAATTCAAATCCGTTGACTCATGGGTGCTTCTGTTAATCGCCTTGCCCGGTCTCGCTTTCTTTCTTATTTTTAAGTACATTCCGATCATGGGCAATGTGATTGCCTTTCAGGATTACAATATGTTCAAGGGAGTACTTCACAGCGAATGGGTTGGACTCAAGCATTTCGAGTTTATGTTTCAGTATCCTGAATTCATGGTGATATTTAAAAACTCGCTAAGACTTGGTCTGTATTCGATCGTTTTCGGGTTCCCTGCGCCGCTGCTGCTAGCCCTGCTGCTGAATGAGATTCGACTCAGATGGTTTATGCGTACGACCCAGACTTTATTATATCTACCTCACTTTCTGTCATGGGTTATCGTTGGAGGCATATTTACCGAGCTGCTCTCGATTGACGGCCCTCTGAATCAGATCATTACGCATTACGGCGGAGAGGCGGTATCATTCCTAACGGAGCCGAAGTATTTCATGGGTATCCTTACCAGCCTTGGGATATGGAAAGAGGTCGGCTGGTCGATGATCATCTATCTCGCGGCGATGACCAGCATCAATCCTAATCTGTATGAAGCAGCTATGATGGATGGCGCCGGACGATTCAAGATGGCTTGGTATATCACACTGCCATCACTGATGCCGACGATAGTCGTTCTCATGCTGCTGCGGATCGGGCATCTGCTGGATGCTAACGTCGAACAGGTACTGTTCTTCCTGAATCCGTTAGTAAGAGAAGTTGGGGAAGTATTCGACACCTATGTATACCGTGTCGGCTTGATGGGCGGCCAATACAGTTATACGACAGCAATCGGCATATTCAAGGCGGTCATCGGAATCATTCTTGTCGTTAGTCTGAACAAGATCAGCCGCAAGACGACAGGGGAAAGCATCTATTAGGATGAGGAGGCTCGCGAAATGAACGTCAGTCATCGTTCAGACAAGATATTTCAATGGATCAATGGGACCTTCTTCATCCTGCTATGCTTTACGATGATCACTCCAATAATTCATCTGTTGGCGGTTTCGCTTAGCGATCCGGTCTATGCGAACAATAAGATGGTCATGCTGTGGCCTAAGGGATTCCAATTAGACGTGTATAAGTCGCTGTTCGCGATGAAGGATATGTGGAGATCCATGGGTGTCAGTGTGTATATCACGTTAATGGGCACTTTGCTGTGCCTCATTCTGACTTCGACTCTGGCTTTTGCACTTACTCGTCCCATGATGCCGGGGCGCAAATTAATCACGAAGCTTATCTTGTTTACGTTCATCTTTCCAGTACCGCTCATTCCAAGCTATCTGATAATCAAGTCGCTTGGCATGATCGACTCGCTCTGGGCGCTGATCATTCCGGGAGCCCTAGGGGCTTATAACGTGTTTATTATGAAAACATTCTTTCAGGGCATTCCTTCTGAATTAGTAGATTCGATGAAGATCGACGGCAGCGGCGAGTTAGGGGTGTTTACCCGTTTAGTGCTGCCGCTGTCGATGCCGGTACTGGCTACCATTGCACTGTTTCACTCCGTTGGGACATGGAACTCCTACTTCGGAGCACTTATATACATCCGCTCGGTGGATCTGTACCCACTGCAGCTAAAGCTTAGGAACATGGTGGTAACCAGCAGCGCCGACTCTGGGTTAGATGCAGTTGCTGTCAGTTCAGGTATTCTGCAGAGCCCTGAAACGATCAAGGCTGCAGCCATATTGTTTACAACGATACCGATTCTGCTCGTATATCCTTTCTTGCAGAAGTATTTTGTGAAGGGTGCCATGCTGGGCTCTTTGAAGGAATAAGACCATTACATGAAAGAAGGCGATCACATGGCTGTATTTATTAACATGCTGCCTTATATGAACCGTATTGATGACTGCCGGGAGCTGCTGGAGCGTTGGTCTGGCGGCCTGGAAATATCGATGGACGGTCCGAATTGGCTTGAGCCTTTGAATTGGAGCACGGAGTTTAAGAGATTCCAAGGGCACCCATGTCCGTTAAGTGTGCATTCTCCGATATGGGAGCTGAATCTAGCGTCTGCTCGATTTGAAGTTATTCGTAATTATTCATACGAGATCTATAAAGAATGCTTAGCATGGTCTGCCCATATCGGTGCAGAGCAGATGGTGCTGCATCCAAGCTTGTACTCAACGCCTCTCTTCCTGCGGAGGGAATCTCAGTATTGGGCGAAAGAGAACTTGAAGCGGCTTGGTGATGAAGCTTACAGGCTAGGCATTGATCTGGCGGTGGAGAACGTCGGATTCGGAGATACGGCTTTATTTAATGAAGAAGAGTTTGTACGGCTATTTGATGAGATCCCGACGATTACTGCGTTAATCGATGTCGGTCATGCGTTCATTAACGGATGGAATACGCCAAATGTGCTTCAGAGCTTGGGGCAGCGGTTGAGCGCGGTGCATCTGCATGATAACGATGGCATCGACGATCTCCATCAACCTATCGGTGAAGGGAAGATTGAATGGGAGCCAATCTGGCAAGCGTTAGGCGGAATGAAGCATTCTATCCGCTCCATTCTCGAATATCAGTTCGATACGCCGGTTGATCAGGTGCTGGAGCATGCCGATCTTGTTGAGCGAGAGCTGTCTAGTCATACTGTCAATCAATCTGTGTAAATAATGATTATTGAAATTAATGGAAATAAGTGTTAGAATCCCCAAAATGAGCAAATATACACGGAGATGAACTATTTATTGCAAAAGTGAGCTGCAGCTGCGCTATATAAGTAGTTCATCCCTAGCTTCGCATGGAAGGGGAGTATCAACAATGTTGGCCGCGGAAAGAAAACTGAGAATTATCGATTATGTCAGGCAGCAGCGATCCGCATCTGTGGCAGCGCTTGCACAGGAATTCGCTGTACATGAAGCGACGATTCGCAGAGATCTGGCAGAGATCGAGCTGGAAGGGCTGCTTAAGCGAACTCATGGAGGAGTCATCATAGAGAGGCTCACCAATAGAGAGCCTTCATTCAATGAACGGACGAATGTCCAACTGGAGCAGAAGATGCGGATAGGCAAGATGGCTGCCAGCTTGGTTGAGGATGGAGAGCATATTATTATCGATTCCGGTACCACTACACTGCATATCGCGAGGAATCTCGTACATCGCTCGAATCTGACCGTTATCACGAACGATATTAATGTAGCGGCTGAGCTGCGCGATGCGCCGGGCGTGAAGGTGATGGTAACTGGAGGGGAGCTGTATCCTTCGAGCTATATGCTGAACGGGATGTTCACCGAGCATGTACTCCGCTCACTGCATGTGTCCAAGGCTTTTATCGGAACGCCAGCGATTCATCCGACATACGGCCTGATGCATCCGGAAGCTCAGCTTGTCCCTGCCAAGCAGAGCATGATCGCTTCAGCGCAGGAAGTCATTGTCGTGGCAGACGACTCCAAGATCGGCAAGCTGTCATTGCATAAGGTAGCGCTGAACAGCAGCATCAATACGCTGATAACCGGAGGCGAAGTGCCTGATTATGAGATGAAGCCATTTCAGGATCAGGGCATAAACGTTATTAAGGTCTAACTTGCAATGAATCGTTCGCGTCTAGGAACCGCAATTGTGAACCATTCATCGTAAGCATATTGTCCATATGGAGGTGTTATCATTGGCGGGTCCCACAACGACAGAAACCGTAAGCTCGCGAACGCTGCGCTTGGTTCAACCTCACGTAGTTGAAGAACAATGGATTGAAAGAACGATACCGAACGGCTTTGTCGTCGTAGAGCCGAAGCTGGCAAGCATATGCCATGCAGATTTACGGTATTATGGCGGACTAAGGAAGCTGGAAGTGCTGTCTCGAAAGCTGCCGCTGGCCTTGCTGCATGAAGGCATCGGGGTCGTGATCAATAGCAACTCGACAGCGCTGACGGAAGGACAGAGAGCAGCGATCGTACCGTATGTTCCCGGCTATATGCTTCAGGACATAGAGCCGGAGCAGTGCTGTCCGGCATGTCGAGGCGAGATTGCCGATAATTACTGCAGCAACGGTAGATTTCTGGGCAGCAGCATGGATGGCATCGCACAGCACAGACTGGTGCTTCCAGAGCGGTGCGTCATCGCGATCCCTGATGAAATACCGGATGAGATTGCTGTCCTAGCCGAGCTGTGCAGTGTATCATTCCGGGCGCTGAGAAAGGTGAGAGAGCTACTGCCTAATTCAAAAATTGCGGTGTTTGGCGACGGACCGGTCGGTTATCTGACCGCAGCAATGCTTCATCATGCATACGGAGTAGATCGCGAACGACTGACCGTATTCGGAGCAGATCGGGCAAAGCTGGATTACTTTACGTTTGCTGACACCGAGATGGTGCAGAGCTATGATTTCTCCTCTGGAGGCACGGCAGATATCGTTGTTGAGTGTACAGGCGGCCAATTCAGCGAGAGCGCGATTAATCAAGGGATTGATCTGATGAAGCCGGGCGGGCACTTGATCGTGATGGGAGTTAGTGAGGAACGTGTTCCTATTAATACACGGGATGTGCTGGAGAAGGGGATCACGATCTATGGCAGCAGCCGCAGCTCAGATCGAGATTTCAGAGAAGTGTTGAAGGTGATGGCGGAGCAGGAGTGTCAAGCAAC
Organism: Paenibacillus sp. EB106-04-04-XG159; assembly: GCF_058791835.1. NCBI lineage: Bacteria > Bacillati > Bacillota > Bacilli > Caryophanales > Paenibacillaceae > Paenibacillus > Paenibacillus sp. EB106-04-04-XG159. The sequence continues at coordinate 89,405 of NZ_JBYTDY010000002.1, forward strand.
ATTGAGACGTTTGCTTCCGGATACGTATACTGTGGTGAGCCAGGCAGATGACTTCGCTGGCGCAATGGAATCTGCTCTGGCTCACAAAAGCTGGCATAAAACCATTCTCGACTTTCACTGGTGACACAGTGAAAGTCTCAGAGGAATTGTAACATAGAATTGACTCGATGGGTAATCCTGTATCGGTTGATCTGGATATGACGAGTTCGATGGCAATAGCATAGGAATCGAAAGTGCCGAGCGAGATTCAGCTTGCCGTGATTGAATAATGCAAATTGCAATCCAGATGTGAAGAAGGGGCCGATTTATTCGGCCCCTTCTTTCATTATGATAGTCACAGCTCTCGACTTTTGATGTTGACCCTCTTCAGATTGGAAATATATACTATTTTATATAAGCCTACGATGTCCTCAGGTATCAGCGTGATTCGAATAGATGAAGTCATACCAATTCGCAAGAATGATGCGATCGAAGCAATACTTTGTGATGAAACGGGGGATATGCAATGAGTTATGATGCAATTGTTGTCGGAGCGGGACTTGCCGGCTTGGTAGCAACAGCGGAGATTGCAGATGCGGGGAAGAAAGTATTGCTGTTAGACCAAGAGCCGGAAGCCTCCTTAGGCGGGCAGGCATGGTGGTCGTTCGGCGGCTTGTTTCTCGTCGATTCACCGGAGCAGCGCAGGCTGGGGATTAAGGATTCGAGAGAATTAGCTTGGCAGGATTGGCTTGGAGCGGCTGGTTATGATCGGGAAGATGACGAAGATTATTGGGGACGACAATGGGCTGAGGCGTACGTGGACTTTGCTTCAGGAGAGAAACGAGCATGGCTGCATGCGATGGGAGTTCGCTTCTTCCCCGTAGTCGGTTGGGCAGAAAGAGGCGGCTATCTGGCTGAAGGTCACGGGAACTCTGTGCCTCGATTCCATATCGTATGGGGTACAGGGCCTGCTATTGTAGCACCCTTCGAACGAAGAGTTCGAGAGCATATGAATAACGGGCGGGTCGATTACCGACCTCGCCACCGAGTGGATCAGTTGGTGAGCAGCAGCGGCGCGGTTGTCGGTGTAAGCGGTTCTGTTCTTGCGCCGAGCGATGCGCAGCGTGGAGAAGACAGTAATAGAGAGGTCATAGGAAGCTTTGAGTACTGCGGCCAAGCCGTATTAGTGTCAAGCGGCGGGATAGGAGCTGATCATGAGCTTGTCCGCCAGAACTGGCCGAGCAGACTTGGGCAGCCCCCGAAGCATATGATATCGGGCGTGCCTGCGCATGTAGATGGACGGATGCTCGCGATCACGGAAGAAGCAGGCGGACGAATCGTGAACCGAGATCGCATGTGGCACTACACCGAGGGAATCAAGAATTGGAATTCCGTATGGACCAATCACGGGATTCGAATACTGCCGGGTCCCTCATCGTTGTGGCTGGATGCGAGGGGGCAGCGGTTCCCTGCGCCTAACTTCCCTGGCTTCGATACGTTAGGTACACTTGAGGCGATACAGAAGACGGGATACGACTATTCGTGGTTTATATTAACGCAGAAGATCGTGGAGAAGGAATTTGCACTTTCGGGTTCAGAGCAGAACCCTGACCTTACAGGCAAGAGCATTCGGAAAGTGCTGAACCGGGCTTTGCCTGGGGCTCCTGGTCCTGTTCAAGCATTTATGGATAAAGGCGAGGACTTCATCATTGCGAACCGGTTAGAGGACCTTGTCGCTGGCATGAACAAGTTAGCGGGTGACAACCTGCTGAACTTCGCGGATATCGAGCGGCAGATTAAGGCGCGAGATCGAGAGATCGATAATAAATTTACGAAAGATTTGCAGATTACGGCTATGCGCGGCGCAAGAAATTATATCGGCGACAAATTCATTCGTGTTGCCGCGCCGCATAAGATGCTTGACCCTAAGAATGGGCCATTGATCGCCGTACGATTGCATATCGTCAGCCGCAAAACATTAGGCGGATTGCAGACGGATCTATCAGGCCGGGTGCTGAATTCGTCAGGCGATCCTGTCCCCGGTCTCTATGCGGCTGGCGAGGTTTCGGGGTTCGGCGGAGGCGGCGTGCATGGGTATCGCGCGCTTGAGGGTACATTTGTTGGCGGCTGCCTCTTTACAGGACGCGTTGCCGGACGTGCGATCGCCTCGGAACTATAGGGATGCAGTGTTTAGTGCGATATACAACTTCTCGTGGGGGTTGTCCTAAAAGTCATTTTTCTCATGTCTTTTGGGTCAACCCTTCTTTGATTCTACACCAATAAGAAATCGCTTACCTAGTCGATGAGACTGTGAACTGGATCAGCTGTTTTTTGTCCGATAGCACATATGGTGACAGCAAGGCCATGTGACCCGCGCTTGAACGGACACAGGGGCCGCTATTTCATGATTTCGGGGTATTTTTTGAGGGCTTGCGGACACAGATGACGCTATTTGCTTCAAAACCAGCACTAAACGGCTTATTCGGGTCAAATAACGGCTCTACGGTCCGCTAGTATGGCGAATTAGTGGTGTTTGCTGCAAATAGCGGCTCCTGTGTCCAATCCCGGCCCCTTAGGTAGAAAAAATCCACTTTTGGGACAGCCCCTTTAAGCTCTTATATGACGTCTCATTCTGCCAGACTACCTCTAGTATTAATAGATCATTTTGTCCATCCACAGCACTATTCAATTCCAGGTTATGACAATAACCGCCATATTCCATTCTGGGATAAAGGGCTGATTATGCAGAACAGAGTAAGCAAACAGTCCCTTTTTAACCGAAATAACAGCAGCTGTGCGGTTATACGAGATCGGAAGCGTACAAGATATGTGACGATCGGATTACTAGCACAACGGTCCCCTAGTTCATATTGCTCATTTTGATGAATAGATCAAATTACATGTTGTATTAAGGAAAGCAATATAGTAAAAGTATTTATAGGTAAAATTAGATAATTATACAATTAAAATATGTCTATTACATATAATGACAATATTCCGAGTGTAACAAATGGCGCGAATGGAACTGAGCTTATCTTGTCACGGAGCCCATACCTTCGCAATAATATATAGCCGAATGCGGCGATGCAAGCAAACAAGAACGCATAGATGTTCAACAGCCATCCCAGCCATAAACCAGTCGCTGATAGAAGCTTAATATCTCCTGCTCCGATCCCATTAAACTTCATCTTAATCAGAAGCAGCAGAGCTGATGGAAGCAGGGCTCCAATCAAAGCATTCCATATGCTGCCGGAGATTATGCTGTTCATCAACCCAGTGACAGCGACTATCGCAACCAGATTGTTAGGAATAATTCGTCCCTTCATATCGTATATACTGCATAGCACTAAGGACGAACCCATAATGAGCCATATCCATATCCCCACTACTAACTCCACCTTCATAATATTGGGATTAATAGAAAATATCATCTCACGCTAATTTCAGATGTGTCAATATGTACTCTTCGTTTATTAGCAATCCATAACCGTGCTGCGGGTGAGAATATGAAGACTCTTTTAATTTCCAGTGGAATCCATCCTTTATTGATTGAGAACCTCATCAAGAAGATCGATATCGTTAATAAACGTTCGCTTTCCCTATGTGAAGTGCACCATTTTCTGACGGAAGTGAATCCGGTTATTGAAGCCGTATTTATAACGGATGAAGCCTTATCCCAGCAGTCTGGGCGCGATAAGGAAGAGATGCTGCTCCTGCTGGAGTGGATTACCAATAGCAATAAGCCGAAAGCTCAGGTTGTCGTTCTCACTAGATTCGAATCGATTAGAAGAGAGCTGAACAGCCTTTCCAGCCGATATGATAACCTCAGCATCGTAACTAGTGACTTACTACGAATCTCAAGACTGCAATATATGCAAGCGTTTGAATTGCTATTAGACAGCAAACATCCTGTTCAGCAAGTACATAAGCATAAGCCCGACAATCGAAGTTCTCATGTGGAGACGGAGAAACGAAGATCCTTCTTAGATCGTTTCAAGTCCAAACCTAAGGCTGAGAGCGTTGTGGCTGCTACAGACCGATTGACTAAAGATATTGAGAATATTAGCCGCGGAATCAGCAGAATCGTTGCGATCACCGGTCATCGAGGCAGCGGGCTTACAAGCACAGCCATAAACATTGCCTGTGAAGCGGGCAAGCGAGGTCTCAGTGCGGTAATTGTGGACATGGATGTTGAATATAGAAGCACAAATATGTATTTTAGCCGATTTCATGAGCAATCTCAGCGCCATGAAGAGTTGAGCGCCTCCTTGATTCGCTCGCTGGCGCGGCCTCAGGACTACATGACTACAGCATTTAATATTAGTGACAATCTGTGGCTAATATCGCTTGGTTATGGCTTTCACGACAAGAGATTGATGGAGCAGTTCTATAACAACAATAAATTAATCGGTCTGCTGTCCGTATTAAGAACGAAGTTCAATCTGGTGATCTTGGATATGCCGTTGGATCTATTCAGAACTTTCAGAGAGACCATGATTCATATGGACATGTTTGGCCTCTGTGTCTCGAATAATCTGCACTCTATTCTGAGTACGCTGCGCAATGTGGAGGTTGTCCTTGATCAGGAGGGTGCATCCTACCTGAATGCGAAGTCTAAATTGATCGTTACGAGATATAATGATAGGTCCAGATTCCAGAAAGAGATCTTAACTCCGGATAAAGTTAGCGAGGTCATGACATCAGGTTTAAGCGACTGCTTTACATATGAGATGAGTGTTGCTGGGAGTGTGCCGTACAGCAATGATTTTGATTCCCAGATCGAGCTGGATGTGCCTGTCGTGAATGCGAATGCCGATTACGAAAGCGCCTATGGGAATATACTGCTGAGATTGATGGAGGGAGTTAAGTAATCGTGGATTTAAGCAAGATTAAGAGTGTATCGCCGAATCGAAATATGTTCAAGAAGACGATGGCTGTTCTATTCAGTCTAGTCGTTATTGTCGTGTCTTTCTATGTCATTACGAATGCCAATAAGGATGCCAAGGATACGATTAAGGTACTTCGCGTTAATCAAGACGGCGGAATATCCGCTTATGCGGTTCTTACGGAGAAAGAAGTGGAGACGTATTCACTTATCAAGAAGGAATATACCGAGGACATGCTGCTTGCTGATGATCTGCCGGACGTGATTAATCAATATACGAAGTATTACTTAAGAGATGGCAGTATACTACACCGCGACCAATTATCTGAAGAACGTCCTCTGAAAAATGAGTGGCTGTACCAACTGGAGGAAGAACAGGAGCTGCTGACACTTCCATACAACTACTTGGAAGCGGGAGGAGACATTCTGACTCCAGGCGATCGAATCCGCATTCGCGTTACGTACGAAGTGGAAACGGTGTCATCCGCTTCAACCGGCAATCCTAATGCGCCATTCCAGTCTTCGAAGGGCACATCCACCAAGACGGATATTCTGTTCGATAGCATCGTCGTGAAAGATATGCTGAACGCCAACAGCCATTCGATATACGAAGTGTATAAAGAAGTGCTGAAGCTCAGTGAAGATAAGCGACAAGAAGTGATGAAGAGTGAGGACTTTCTGAAAAGTATTCAACCGCGAGCCCTGCTGCTGGAGGGTTCCAAAGAGCAGATTAATACCTATGCTCGCTATGCTAATCTGGAAAACAGCTCAATTCTAATAACGATTCTGAGCAGACAGAACAGTGAGATTATCGTGGATCAGCTTCCTACATTGCAAAAAGAGGTGGAATCATGGCTAGAGAAGCAGAACTCACGTTAGATAGCGTATTACAGAAAATATCTGCTAAGGAATTGATCGGCGCGGAGCTTCAGGATAGCCAGCTCATATACAGTGTAGTCGGCTTCTTGCCTGCAAGCGACTTTGCGGATAACGCCCTGCTTATATCGAATATTAGCTATATCTTGGCTCAGAAAGGGCTCAATACATGTGTTATAGATCTTAAGGTGTTCTATCCTAACCTGTATCAATTTCTGGATACGAAGCCTAATAAACGCGGCAATGGCCTGCTTAAGCTGCTGAAGAGCGACAAGGTTGACTATAGAGAAGAGATACTGCAGACCAAGTATGAGCGATTATTTCTGTTGTCGCCAAGTCCTCATGATCTGATCGAGGAGTATCTGGACTTTGAATTTGAACAGCTGGAGCGGGTTATTACATCCGTGAAAAATATGTTCGACATCATCTTGATCGATATTCCAAACATCCCGCCGCTCGAATTCTGCCTGGGGGCGATGAAGTATTGCCACATCGGCTTCTTAACGGCGTCTGAGCGAATTGAAGCGTCGATTAACATGACGAAGCTGCTTGATTTCGCTGCGTCCGTCGGGATCAGCACATCCAAGTTCAAAAGTGTCATCATGATGAATCTGCAAAATATCGATTACGATTACGAAGCTCTTAAGGATCTTGGATTCCATATCGTCGCTGCGCTGCCGCTTGTGAAAGCAGCCAACGCCAGCCCTATGGATGGAAGTCTATATATGAAAGACACTTCACTGATCAATAAACATTTCCGCAAGGAAATTCGGAGACTAGCAGATCTTCTTGCCAACCAGTAAAGGGGGAGCTACACATGCTAACACGCGGCAAGATCAGTGAAATGCAGCAGAAAGTATCCCATCAGATAAACACCAAGGATGATATGGCGGAGCTCAAGCATAAATATACAACGATCAGCTTCGATGAAGTGCTTGAGTTATGTCAGAAATACATAACCAAGATCGCCACACATACATTCCGACGGGAAAACGATGCAGCTAGAAAACGCGAGATGACGAGATCGTACATTAACGAATTCGTCGATTCTCAGCGGCCCAGCGTTGAGGGTTATTTCGAGCTTGCGGCCTTGAAGCAGGCGCTCATTGACGAGATTACGCATTACGGCCCGATCACGAAAGCGATGGAAGATCCGACGATCGATGAGATCAGAGCGAATGGACCGGATCAGATCTTCGTAGAGAGCGGCGGAAGGACGCTGATCTGGGATCAGCACTTCAGCGATCGCGAGCATATGGAACGAATCGTTTCCAAGCTTATCGGCGTCTCGAAGATGCGGTTGACCCCTAAGATCCCGATGGTAAATGCCAGAACGATAGAGGGCTTTCGCGTAAACGCGACGCATGCAGAGATATCGCCGTATGATCTTCCGGCCTTCGTCATTCGGAAGTTCAGCAAGAAGAAGATCACCTATGAGACGATGATTCAGAATCATTCCTTCTCTGTTAACATGTTCAGGCTGCTGTCCTTAATTCCGAAGTCGGATATGTCCTGGATAACAGTTGGACCCACTGGAAGCGGCAAGACGACGCTGAATGAAGTGCTCGTCAAAGAGATTAACCCGTTATCCCGGATTATAACGATTGAGAATCCTTCGGAGATGCGGCTGCTGCAGCGAGAGGGCGGCAGCGAGTATGGAAGAGTGATCAATGATGTGCTTCAGTATGAATCGGTCCCAGAGGAAGATGATTCAAGTCCCGCTACGATGGAGAATCTCCTCATTAATGCGATGAGACAATCGCCGCACTGGATCGGACCAGGTGAATTGCGGACTCCTGGCGAATTCGCAACAGCGCTTCGAGCAGCGCAGACAGGACATTTCTTCTTTACAACGCTCCACGCGGAGGGGGATACGGAAGCGATCTATCGGTTCTTAACCGCATATCTGATGGCATCCAATGAGCCTGCGGAGCTGGCGCTGCGCAACATATGCAGCGCGGTGAAGTTCGTTATCTTCCAGGAGAAGCTGGCAGATGGCACCCGAAAGGTGACCTCGATCTCTGAGGTGCTCGGCTCAGAGGGCTTGAATCCGATCGTGAATCCGATCTACAAGTTCATCTGCGATGATGTTCTCGAAGAGGAAGAGACACACAAAGTGCTGCGGATTATCGGAAGGCACAAGCGTGTCGGCAAGCTGTCAGAGAAGCTGCAGCAGTCGATGCTGAAGGCGGGGATTAAGAAGAGCCGGTTTGCATTTCTGACAACGGATCCTGAAGATGATGAGATTGAGGGGTACGCATTAGATGAACACAGCCTTAATCATTAGCCTGTTGATGGGTGTGGCGGCATTTATTCTCGTGAACACGATGTTTCAAGTGCAGTTTTTTAAGGGGACGGCGGGCTTCTTTCTGGATATGCTGAATACACTCGCTGAGCATCTGGGCAAATACAACACGAAGCGATACATCGAACGCGTGAAGAAAGAACGGATTGTGAAGCAGAAAGAGAACATATTCGCCAAGTACAATCGTTTGGTAGAGGGGTTGATACTGGATTTCAATATGCCGCTAACGCTAGAAAGCTTCAATTCCCTTCTCTCCATCTGCTTTGCGATACTCGCGCTGGTGATGATCTTATTTATGCAAAATATTACGTTGTCTGTCTTGCTTACGATCTCCTTCTTCATCGGACTGCTGACCTACTTCGTGATGCAATCGAAGGCGATTAAGGCGGAGAAGCTTGAGCATATCATGGATGCCGAGGATATTATCTGCCCATTAGCGCGTGAAGGCGTGCTCGTCGCAATCAAGAAGGTGATGGAGAGTGATGAATATATTCAGCCGAGTATACGTCCTTACTTTCAACAGTTCATCGACAACTGCGAGAACAACGGCTACTCCTTTAGGCAGGCTATTCTATTGTTGAACCGACAGCTCGGACCGAAGTTTGATAATTTTACGAAGAAAGCTATCATTTTTGAATACAATGAGCGTAAAGGGATGGCGGATATATTTCTGGATATCGTCGATGAGAATGCCGTACTGCGTGCGATCAATGCTCGGAAAGACCGTATTTTCCGTAAAATGAACCGAGACTTTCTGTTGAAGACAGCGATGATCCTCTTATTCTTCCTATACGCGCTGTCAGTGCCTGAATTCCAACAGTTCATGCTCAACAGTGATATCGGGAAGACGATTAACACGATTATCTTGAGCATCATCTGCTTAAGCTTTGCTCGTACACAGGCGTTGCAAGGGAATCTAGGTCCAGGAAGTGGCGCGAAATGATCATGATCGCCAAGCTTTGCGCGCTGCTATCTATCATCTACTTGGTGAAAGTATTTCTGTACCCCGTGATCAGACCGATCAATAAGAGGCAGAAGAATCGTACGCGCCGTTATGTGAAGGAGAGAAAGAATGCGGCGTTTCATGATCAATTGAATCGGTGGAAGGTCAACTTTGCGAAGAACTATGTGAAATTTTATCTAAGCAGTGCAGAACGGCTCAGATTCCAGAAGATGATCGACAGACTGGATCTCTCGATTACGCCGGAAGAGGTTCGGCTTAACCAATTGCTGTACACGGCGGTTACGATCTTGATTACCCTATTCATGTTTAGCGCGAACAGACTGTTGGGGTGTGTATCTGGAATATTGATCATTATCGGATGGCTGTATCCAGTGACTACGATGGAAGAGAAGATCGAGAAGAGGAATAAAAGTATCGCATTAGACTTTCCTTCCTTCTACAGCATGGTCTATTACCAGTACTCTAAGTCAGTAAATATATACTTTGCTGATGTGATTAAGGACTATCTGCCTAATGCGAATGACGCCATGCAGGAAGAGCTCGGAGTCATGCTGGATAACATCGAGTACGGCGAGGAATATGCGCTGAAGCAGTTCAAGAAGCGGGTGCCGCTTCATTATATTATTAAGTTCTGCGACATTATGGAGACGAGGCTGAAGGGCTATGATAATGTATCGCAGATGGCCTATCTCAAGAATGAAGTGGATCAATTCCGAATTCATGCGCTGGAAGATGACTTGAAGCGGCGCGAACGCAGTAATGCACGAGTGCAGTTCGTACTCATCTTGGTGCTCGTTGTTTACATAGCTATCTATTATTTATTTACTATCATGGAATCTTTAAAGATGTTCCAATAAGTCGAGGAGGAAGCGCGTATGGACAACATCAATAAGCAGCAATCATTTTGGAAAGAGGAGAAAGGTGAATTCGGGGTTAAGGGAATTGCCATTACAATTGCAGTTATCGTCTTAATCGGTGCCACCATTTCGATCATTCAAGCAAATCTTGATGGATGGATAACTACAGTATGGACTATGTTTATTGACCAGATCGAGAAATTTTTTGAGTGATCAGCTGGCGGTGACGTAAATGCGTGGAATGGCGAAGTCGATCCTGATCGTGATCTTAGTATCCATATGTTTAATGCTCTTCACCAACTTTATCTTCTTTTTCTCGTGGTATTCAACTTTAATCTTAGAAACATTCAACCTCTCACAGGTCGCAGCCGGCGATAACTACATCAAGCAAACCTACTATGACGATGCCCTCGAATCCTTGCGAGAACGGCCGATATTCAGAGATCGCGCAGATAAGATCGTCATTACCGCGCTCAACTCGAGCGACTTCAAGGCTATTGGCAATGATGATGAAACTACCTACGAATCCGCTTCCGAGCAAGACAAACCCTACAGACAACGTGGTGAACCGATCAAGATCGAGATAAAAGCGGAATATCCCCTGTCCATTTCATTATGGGGAAAGAAATATGAGCAAGTCATACCTGTATCCTTCTCACTGACGGCGACAGGACTGAAGCATTATAAGGATCTCGAATATTACTTTGATTAAGCAGGGCTGGGATCATGAGGAATATCGCAATAGGACTATTAATGGTAATCCTGCTATCCGTCTTCATCGAACCGCTGGTTGAATTCCTGAACGTATATCGAGAGCGAATTGTACTCGGCACAGCCTTATCGAATGCCGCGCAGGCTGCTAAGAATAGAAGCCTGGTCTATGAATCACAGAGGCAGCTTGACGCTGAGGTTGATGAAGATCGGTTCGTGGAATTATTCTCGGAATCGTTTGAAGATGCGATGCAGCTAACACGGAAGAAGCGAGATGGACATATGTTGTCGTTCTCATCGTTGGACGGCAAGTATAACGACTTCACCGTCACCCTAGACTTCGAGGAGACGACTGATTATGGTTCCGAGCGAACCATAACGAAAGTGACAGTAAGAGCGGAGTCCGATTATAAGTTTAAGACGAAGTATCTGAAGATCGCTGATGATGCGGGTGAAGATGTCGCTTATAAGCTGATCGAAGAACGAAAGCTATTGCTATCCGTTAAGAACTGATTGAGGGGAGGCGTTCGATTGGATGGGGTGTTGGTTACATTTCATGCAGGTGAACGGGTTCAGGCGGAACTGAAGGTTCCGGAATATGTGAGAATATGCGACTTGCTTGCTATGTTGTCCGAGACTTACAACTTGCCTATTCAGTCGGACAGCAGGCTGCAAGCCGAACCGCTTGGCAGAATTCTTGACAGCAATCTGACGTTGAAGGAAGAGGGAGTGCTGCATGGCGCCCTGTTGACGCTCATATAATGAGGTGTGTGCTGCATGAACAGTAACGCGGCTAATGGCGGCTTAGTGTTAAAGGCCTTAAACAAGCTGTATCTGACTGATATACACCATTTCTCTGGAACGACGGTCTTAGACCTGGATTCAGGCGAGTACGGTCGTGTCGACGGTATATGGTGGTTTATGAACTTGGATTATCCCTATATCTATTACAGCGATCAGCAGCGGGGGAATGCACTGCATCGCTATCATGTGAGTTCGCAGACGGTGGAGAAGCTTCGTGATGAGCCCTGTTATGGATTGACGAGGCACAAGGAGTGGTTGTACTACATTCACGATGATGATCGCAAGCTGTATCGGTGTCAGTTAAACGGCACACGCCCATCGAGATTGACGGATGAATCGGTTATAAGCTTCGTTATTCACGGAGACTGCATCTATTATTCAACCTCGATGGGAATTCGGATGGGTGATCTGGAAGGTTTCCGTTCCGAGCTTATATCTGATCAAGTCGCTCTGCACATGGTAATGCTGGGGGAGAAGGTTGCTTTCTCGGCTAAGAATAACAACGGTATGCTGACCTTGCTGGATCTGAACACAAGAAGCACCCGTTCATTCGATGAGCTATTACCGCTCGGTCTGAATACGGATGGCAAGTATTTATATTGCTCGAATGAGTTAAATGGAAGAACTCTCTATCGAGTGGACATTGAGCGCAGCGCCTGGATCCGAATATGCGGTGAGATTGTGGACTACTTACATATCGTTGATGATCATATCTACTTCTGGAGCGGTAAGGAATGGAATCGAATATCATTACACGGCGGTCAACCTGTAATTGTGTCTGCCTATGTGAGAGGTTAATTGAATGAATCCTAATGTTGAATTCAGCCGGCAGCCGAGATTTATGCCGGATATGCCTGGCGGCGCAGTCGAGATCCCGAATCCTCCCCATGTCCAGGATAAGCCGGAAATCGGTTGGTTCTCTTTACTGGCTCCGCCTGCGGTTATGCTCATCATAACGTTCTTGCTCGCCTTGAGTTCTCAATCAATGTGGATGATGATCTCGATTACGGCGACCATTATGACACTTCTCGTCTCCTTGTCTGGAGCAACCTCTCAGATCAAGAAATACAAGAAGAAAAAGAAAGAGCGAGAAGTGAAATATCTCCAGTTCATCGCCGATACACGCAGCGATCTGGCGATCTCGAGAGAGCAGCAGGTGAAGGCGATGAATGAACTGAATCCAGAGCCTTCCGACTGCATCAAGCGGATCAAGCAGATCGACAATAAATTATGGGAGAGAACCCCCTCGCATCATGACTTTCTATCGCTTCGCCTCGGTGTAGGCAGTGTTCCGTCCGCTGTTCAGATCAAGTATACGAAGCAGGCCATCATCATGGAGTCGGATCCGCTGCTTATGGAACCGCAGCGCTTAGCCTTAGAATTTGAACGTGTTCAGGAAGTGCCTGTTTCGGTTAACCTGATCACTTCCGGAATATGCGGGATTGCGGGCGAGGACGATAAGACGGCTAGCCTCATTACGTTGATGCTGCTGCAGCTCGTTACTCATCATGGATACGATGATGTCAAAGTTGTAGTGCTTGCTTCGCAAGAAGGAATCGACAAGTGGAATTGGCTCAAGAGCTTGCCTCATCTATGGGATGATGGCGGCAACATTAGATTTCTGATGTGTGGCAAGGACACGGGACATCAACTGCTTGGAGAGCTGAACACCGTATTCAAGCAACGTGAAATGAATAAGGCTGGCGGGCATTATCTTCCTCATTATGTATTTGTGATTGAAGATACATCCATGCTGGAAGGCGTTCCGATTCATAAGTATCTGTTCAATCAATCGGTGGAGCTTGGGGTTTCGTCGGTGTTCATCGCTAAAAATAAAGCTTATCTTCCGATGAATTGTCAGTCGGTCATCACACTTCAGGGCAAGACCGGCGAGCTGGCAGATCGACTCTCTGGTGAAAAGTCCATCTTCTCCCCGGATCAAGCGGATCGAAGACAGCTGGAGCAGGCAGCGCGGTTATTGGCTCCGCTGCGAATTAAGAACGCGAACGCCATTTATTCGTTGCCAAGCTCGATTACGTTGATGGAGATGCTTCAAGCTGAATCGGTCGCTGAGATCAATGTGTTCGGTCGTTGGATGCTGAATAAGACCTTCAAAGGGATCAGCGTTCCGATAGGAGCCAAAGCAGGCGGAGCCTTGTTCAACCTGGACCTGCATGAGACAGGGCATGGACCTCATGGACTAGTCGCAGGCACGACAGGTTCAGGCAAGAGTGAGCTGCTTCAGAGCATTATCATCTCGCTCGCCATTAACTATCATCCGCATGATGTAGTCTTTGTCCTTATTGACTACAAGGGCGGCGGCATGGCCGACATATTTAAAGGAATGCCTCATCTCGTCGGCACCATCACGAATCTGGGCGGCAACCAGACGACGAGAGCGCTGTTATCGATCAAGAGTGAGCTGATGAGAAGGCAGCGCATCTTCTCTGAATATGGTGTGAACAATATCGATCGCTATCAGAAGCAGTACTATAGCCAGAACCGAGATAGTGGAATGCCTGCTATCCCGCATCTCATCATGATCGCGGATGAATTCGCGGAATTGAAGCAGGATCAGCCGGACTTTATGAAGGAGCTAGTCAGTACAGCGCGTGTAGGCAGAAGCTTAGGCATTCATCTGATACTGGCTACGCAGAAGCCCGCGGGCATCGTAGACGATCAGATCTGGAGTAACTCTAAGTTCAAGATATGCCTGAAGGTACAGGATGAGGCAGACAGCAAAGACGTAATTAAGCGACCGGATGCCGCTATGATCAAGGATCCGGGGCGCGCTTATATACAGGTTGGAAATGATGAAATATTCGAATTGTTCCAATCCGCCTATGCAGGTGCTGACTATGATCCAGAAGGCGAGCTGCAGAAGAGCGAGAATCAGGTAGCGAGAATATACCAGATCGCGCTGGATGGCAGAGCTGAACAGATCTATCCGCTCGATGAAGAGAAGATCGCGAAGAAGGAGCTGCCGACACAGCTTAGAGCAATGGTCGATCATATCGTGATGTCTGCCGAGCGAGCCGTCATCGAGCCGCTGGAAGGACCTTGGCTTCCACCGCTGCCGGAAACATTGCAGCTCGACGAGCTCTATACGACGATCACGGGCTTCGATTATGAGCAGGCGGTATGGGCACAGCATGCAGATCTATTAAGTGTCCCAATCGGTATATTGGATGACCCTAGAGGTCAGAGACAGGAACCGCTCATGATAGACCTGGCGGATGAAGGTAATCTATTCGTATATGGATCTCCTGGCACCGGTAAGACGGTTCTCTTGAAGACACTATGCATGTCGCTTGCACATCGATATTCTCCCAGCGATGTTCATATCTATATGTTGGACTTCGGCGGCGCATCCTTTAAGCTGTTTGAACGGCTTCCGCATTGCGGCGGAGTGATCACCTTGGAGCAAGAAGACAGCCTGATTCAATTCGTATTGTACCTGTTCAGGCTCATCGAAGAGCGCAAGAAGCTGCTCGAGGAAACAAAGCGAGACAGCTACTATGACTACAAGAGCAAGGGAGGGCAGCTGCCTGCGATCGTCGTTGTCATAGACAATTACTTCGCATTGTCTGAAACGTACGAAACGGTTGATGAGAAGATGGTGCTGCTCGCCAGAGAAGGCACGAAGTACGGCATATTCATGGTGGTAACAGCATCCAATGCCTCATTAGTTCGATATAAGCTGGCGGTTAATTTCAAGATGGCCATCAGCCTGCAAATGACGGAGAAGAGCGAATATGACGGCATTGTCGGCAGAACCGAGGGGCTTGAGCCGGCGGGAATAGCGGGACGTGCTCTTGTGAGAAACAGACCTCCGCTAGAATTTCAAACCGCTCTTCCAGCATTCCAAGCTTGGAATACAGAAGAATGGATTGATTTCTTTGACCAGTTGGCTGTTCGTCAGACTATTGCTCGAGCAGCTCCAATTCCGATTATGCCTGCCAGCTTGAATATTCAACTATTGAATGAGAACTCAGATAAGCTGGCAATCGGTCTAGGCAACCATGATCTGCAGCCTGTCCTGCTTGATCTAGCCGCTACGCCGGTCATTATGGTAGCGGGGGATGCAGCCAGTGGGAAGAGCACATTGCTCGTTTCTTGGGTGAAGGTGCTGGTCCATAAGCTGAAGCGGGTTCAAGTATACGCCTTAGATTCATCAGCCATGGGGATCTACCAGATGATGAATGAACCTCATGTCACCGACTTATCGAGCTTGGATGACATGGAAGAGCTTATCGAAAGTATTACGGATGAGCTTAATCTTCGACGATCTCAGCTTCTTCAGTGCCGTATGTCCGGCGGAAACCTGGCTGAGCTGATGAATGAATGGTCTCAGATCATCTTTGTCATCGATCGATTAAGTGAATTAACTAGCGGTATGATGTACAACTTCAATGAACTGCTGGAGAGAATAGTGAAGCAGGAACGCGGGATGAAAGTAGCCATTATAGCAGCTGATAATACGGGAGACCTCGCCTCGAATTGGGATTCACTTGGCAAAGCAATCAGAGAAGAGCAGACCGGCGTGCTTCTTGGACGCATGAAGGATCAATCGCTGTATTCAGTCAATCTGCCATACGGTGTTCAAGAACAAGTTACAGAGTATGGCGACGGCTACATGATCGTCAAGCATAAATATACAGGTCTCAGGTGCGCGATGCAGCAACAATAAACACTAGCATATGACAGCATGCCGTTGAGCTTTCTGAAGGAGGTTGAATGCATGTCTACTAGTCCTTCTGACATTAATAGAAGTGCTTCTCAAATCTATCAATTGACGCAGGATGTAAGGAAAGAATCAAAAGATGTCAATAAAGAAATAGCAGGCGCAAGCAAATACTGGAAAGGATTGGCTCACACGACCTTCCAAAAGGAGGCTCGAGAAATAGATGCTAATCTAACGAAGCAGCTGAATCAGCTCGAGGATCTGGTTGAGGTCATGAGGCAGCTCGCGAATGATGTACGACGAGCAGATGAAGAGCGGGAAGAAAAGAAACGAAAAGAAGCGGCTGCTTTAGCTGCCGCAGCGGCACAGAAATCCAAGAGGCCATAAAAGTGAATGGTTAAGCAATGAAAGGAGGTGAAAAAATGGCTGGAAACAATTTAACGTTTAGTCCAGAACAAGCTACTAGTGTAGCGAAGTCTATCAAAACGAAAGCGTCAAATGCTGAGACACTTATCAACCAATTACGTAAGGAGATTACCTCCGTTAGCAGCTGGTGGTCAGGTGAATCCCAAAAGGCGTTCGTCGATCAGTTCGAAAGTCTCATGCCGAGCTTCAAAGAGATGATCGGCTGTGTAGAGAAGATCAGCTCTAATCTTTCTGAGATTGCGAGAATTAAGCAGCAGGCTGAGCAAGATATGGCAGCAAAACTGCGCGGAAGATAATTCATACTTATTAGACAAGGCGGTCAGCAACATAGGGCTGCCTTGTCAACCTTATTAATGCTGCAGCAATAGCAGATACGGGGGGAATGAAGTGGAGCTTACGGAGAGACAGTATTTATTGCTGAATTCACTTGTGGAACTCAATATGACTGACGAACATCTTAATTATTCGATAAAGGACATTTTGCTAGTCTTAAAGGATTCGGACGCTATCCGATTGAATGATGATGTACGCAGTCTGCATCAAGAGCTGTTCATTCATGATCTAAGCCATCTTAAGCTGAACGCTAGAATGAAAGCTGGCGAATTGGAGGCCTATTCCTTTAAAGATGACGATAACGATACCATTCATATCTTTTCATATAAATGTGCGAATGTACTCGAAGCCTTTCCGGTCATTATGAACGGAGATGGCAGTGTGTTTGATGCCGTTATACGCTATATGAACGATCATCCAGGAGAAGGCAGTTGTCTCGTCAGCGGGCATTCATGGGGAGGAGCTATGGCTGTATATGCAGCAGCCGCGACGGAGGGTGTTCGCGCAGGGGTAGTCTTCGATGCGCCGGGCATTGCTGACAGACTTACAGCTGAGCAGAAAGTGTGCGTGCCTGTAATTAATTACGCTGCCCATAACAGTCTTGTGTCAGCCTTTGGTTCGCATGTAGAAGAAATTCGATATGCGGTTCAGCAATTGACGGATGATGGCGATATCTTCGATATGAACAGAAGTGTGTATCCCATGTTCAGCTTTGATCAGGACGGCGGTGTTCACGTAGGAGAAGCAGGTGATATTTACCGGATTGTTTCGAAGCTATATCATATAGCTGAAGAAGAATCTCCTGTAGCTGAAGTTGTGATGAGAGCATTTAACAGCGCACTCGAGCTTGAAGAAACAGCGTATGATCCATATGGCTTGATGCTGCTTCTGCTGCATAACCGCTTGGATCCACTTAAAGTAAAGACTGCTGTCCGTGATATCGTAAGCCAATGTGATCGGATGCTGCATCATCAATATCAACTCTGGAAACGTGAGATGACCCAGAAATTTGAAGATTCTGCGTTGGATGACGAGGAGACAGTCATCAACACCTATGTGGATCAGGTTATGCTTGAAGCAGCAGACATTGTTGAGCGAACCTTTGAATATGTGGACGCCCTGATGGGTGTTCTTGTTATCGCCAATGCGGATCAGCCGCTCTATACTACAATGCTAGAAGATGAGATGATGGCTTTGTCGGCTGCATTAGGGGATAGCATAGAACAATTTGCTGAGCAGATAAGCGAGCATGTCGATCATATTATCCAAATGCATAGAAACAATCTCTTCCGATTGCCGGAATTTCACCTAGACTTCTAAGTATGGAGGAAGATTTCAAGCAGAACAGGAGTGGGATCGTTTGAAGCATAAAACAAAGAAGGCGGTGTTGATCCTTATGGTGTTCTTGTCAATATTCAGCATGATAGGTTGTGGATCAAAGGATGAGAAAGCAGCGAAGAGGATCGTAGAAGCGTTGCAGGAGAAGTATGGAAAGGAGTTTGTAGTCGATTCGATCGGCGGCGGATGGGGGACGATGAACAGCAATACGTTAAAAGCCATCGTGAAGCCCAAGGATGACCCTTCGATTAGAGTGGCTGTAGAAATCACTAAGGACCTGAAAAATGTATATGATGACTATTTGAATGAAGCAGTCGCAAAAGCTGCTGTACAACCAATTTCAGAAATGGCGAACAGCATTTGGGGAGAGAGCAGGGTTCAGGTGACGAACGATACAGCTATGACCTATCCAGAACATTCGGATACAAATATGTCCTATGAACAGTTTCTGAAGCTATATCCGATGAATTGGCAGCTGGTAAAGGTGTATTTAAATTGTGAACGCTACATCGACAGTAACGGCGGCATAGATCAACAAGCTGAGATTGATAAATATAAAGCATTCGCACAGAAGCTGGCGGACCATAAATACATGAGAAGCAGCATTTCCATCTGGTATATTACGCCCGATGCATACGATCGATTTGATGAGGCCAAAAATTCAGATTCGACCGTAATTAATTATTTCAAGGATGAAGAAAAAGAGCAGGGTAAACTGAATCTGGTTACTGCGAACGGTATTGAAATTGATGAGCAAGGTCAAATAGTAACAACAAATGAAGAGTTGCGCAAAGGCTTTGATATTTGGAAAGAAGAAAGGGTAAAGAGCACGAAGCTAAAGGGGGATCTCAATGATTGAACCTCTAACTGAAGTAGAGCTTCGTCAGATCGCGCAGATTGTTTATTTGGATATTGAAGGTCAGGATTCCAAGGGCAAAGATACGAAACTAGCTGATGCCTATAATCGAAAAAAGGAGATCACACTAGGTGAAGTGATCGATTATTATCTTGGTCAAAAGAGTTATGAGGGTCACCTTGAAGGCAAGCAGAAGATTAAGACGAGGTTTTCTGAAAAACTGGACGGCAAGAACGAATCTGAATACTGGAACGAGCTGCTTACGAAATTGGATCAAGACAAATATCGGGAAATAAAGATTACGAATGTAGTTACAAAGAACAAAAAGGAAGAATCTGGCTTCGTAGCTATGACGTTCGAGGTAAAAGGTGTTAACGTGGTTGCTTTCCGAGGCAGTGAACCGATGAATGACCCGCTTTATCGAAATGATTGGAAAAATAATGCGACTACCGCCTATCTCGATGAATCATTACAGCAAACGGATGCGAAAAATTACATCCTGGATATGATTAAAAAAGGCAAGTTTCCATCCTATTTGACAGGTCATTCCTTAGGCGGCAATCTGGCGCTCTTCTCCTCCTTCATTCTACCGGATGAGCAGCGTAAGAAGCTTATTTCAGCAACGACCTTTAACGCGCCTGGGTTTAACGGAAAAGTTCTAGCTGAGTATTCGAAGCAGATTGAGGAGATGAATAAGCAAGGAAAGCTAAAAGAGTTCCGGAATGTGGAAGATATCGTGCCTGCATTATTCCTGAATCCTTCGAAGGGGATCTACATCGATACTGAAGCGAAGGGGGTTGGCTTCGATCATCATTCGATGTTCATGCTTGATATGGTGGGGGACGAAACCAACTTTAAGCGTTCAGATGTGCAAGCGAGCGGCATCTTACCTTCTGTGGTGCACAATTTAACGGTTGGCTTAGAGATCGTTCCTGACGCGATCAAGCAATTAATAATAACTGAGGCAATCAATATTTGGGATGGAAATATTGATTTCCAACATTTCTTTTACGCCGTGCTTGGAATCGCAGCGGTTGTAGCGATAGGACCAATTGCTGCACTTGAAATCGCAGTCACTGCGCTGCTCGCATTGATCGCTATTGGCTTTATTATAGATAAAGTCATTCCGTGGATTAAGGAAGGCATTAAGAATCTGATGGAAAGCATCCATTCGTTCTGGGAGAAGAGTGTAGATTTTATTACAGATATGGTCAAGGGCGCAGTCGTAGCAATGAATTTATTTGCCGACAAGGTGGGGCAGATTGTAGAGAACGTCAGAAAGGCTGCAAAGAAATTTTGCGATGATATGAAGAAAGGGTTCAAGAAATTTGTGGACAATATGATTCAGTATATTAAGGCGAAAAAGGAATACTGGATTAGTGTGAAGAACAAAGTGACCCAAAAATTAAACGATATCGTCGGGAATGTAAAAGAGAAAGTCAAACAAATGAAAGATAATTTTATCAGAACTGCTGATTCCATTAAAGATAAAGTGATTGACAAAGTAAGAGCGAAAGCGCTCAAGACGGTAGTTGGTTTCATGGTTGGTGCTTCTAGTGCGGCAACAGGATTGAACATGCTGGCTAATCTACCTAAGATCGAAGACCTACAGCGGACCATACAGAGGAAAGAAGAGAAGTTAAGAGACTTGGTCAATCGCATCCAAGCCCAAGCTTCGAGAGTTGCCTCTGATGTAGGCAGAAATTACAACGAATACTATGTGCAAGCACAATTGAGAAGGCTGGAGCGGGTAAGCGACCGGATTCGAACAGACCATAAACGTGCAGCGGACAATCTACGACAGAAGTCATCAGCTTTGCAATCGTCGGTTGGGAAGTACCGTGAAGTGGAATCGAAGATCATTAGAGCAACTCGTACATCGTTACATCCGATACGTCCGATATAATAGTTAATTGCATTTTACTAGTAATAGTAATGATTTATGGTTCGTAAATAATTTGACGTTATGTGCTGAATGATGGAGGTCATTGCAATGAAAAAATTAAAAATCATGTTTACGCTATTATTGCTGATCTCCATGCTAGTCCCCACTCTTACGAATGCGGCGCTGCCTTTACGGGTGGTGGTGGATGGAGAACGGGTGTTGTTTCCCGATGCACAGCCATTTGTTGATGCAAACAACAGAACGCAGGTACCTATACGATTTGTAAGTGAGGCGCTGGGGGCTGAAGTTGGCTGGGATAACAAGTCAAGAACAGCGTCGGTGAAGTATGGGAATAAGACCATAACGCTCGTGGTAGGCAAGAAAGAGTATGAATTGGATGGCAAGAAGCAGAGTATGGATACCGCGGCATTGCTAAAGGATGAGCGTACCTTCGTTCCAATTCGATTCGTTAGTGAGGGGCTAGGGGCAACTGTGAAATATGATACGAAGATCAATACTGTCTATATCAGCACTCCAGGGCACACAGGCGGTACAGGGGATGAAGATGTTGTTATTGAGGATATGTACGGTTTCAAGGTACCGCTGTTTACAGGATCGGAGTTAGATGTTGAGCGCGGCGACTATGATGAATACGGTACGAAGAATAGATCTTTGCTGTTCTTAGGATTGGAAATGAACCTCGTATACGGTGATTATGAGATGCAGATCCAAGAGGTTGAAGATATTCTCCGCCAGAAGATTAAATCTGATACTGTTGATGACATCATGGAGTTTATTCGAAAGAAGAAGAAGGATGTTGAAACAGAGCAGGAGCTTAAATGGTTCAATGATGGAACCTATCGAGTTCGAGTAATCACTATACCTAGTGGGGGAACGGGTGTTAGCATATGGTATCAATAGGTGTGAAACATGAAAACTAACCGATATCTTATAGCTGCTGTTATATTACTGCTGTTCTTTACGATACTCCCTAATCACCTTGAGGCTAGGGAGCTTGATATGAATAGTCTAACTCCACAGAAGATATTGGAGATGAGTAATCAAGAAGTGAAGGAAATTAGCATTTTACTAAGAATAGTGTTGGTGTATGATTCGTTAACAAATTGACGTTATATGTTGAATAATGGAGGTTCATATTCATGAAAAAATTAAAAATCACGTTTACGCTATTATTGCTGATCTCCATGTTAATCCCCACTCTTACGAATGCGGCGCTGCCTTTACGGGTGGTGGTGGATGGAGAACGGGTGTTGTTTCCCGATGCACAGCCATTTGTTGATGCAAACAACAGAACGCAGGTACCCATACGGTTTGTAAGTGAGGCGCTGGGGGCTGAAGTTGGCTGGGATAACAAGACAAGAACGGCGACGTTGAAGTATGGGAAAAAGACCATAAAGCTGGTGGTAGGCAAGAAAGAGTATGAATTGGATGGCAAGAAGCAGAGTATGGATACCGTGGCATTGCTGAAGGATGCGCGCACCTTCGTTCCGATTCGTTTCGTTAGTGAGGGGCTAGGGGCAACTGTGAAATATGATATGAAGATCAATACCGTCTATATCAGCACTCCAGAGTATTCAGGCGGTACAGGGGAAGAAGATGTTGTTATTGAGGATATGTACGGTTTCAAGGTCGTTAATGATACTGGATCAGGGTTGTATGTTGAAAGAGGCGATTATGCTGAGTATAAGGATAAGGATAGAGCTTTAATGACTTTTACGCTGCAAATGGATCGACAATTTACCGATGGCAGAACTGATAATTATGAGATGCAGCAGCAAGAGGTAGAGGATATTCTTCGTCAGAAGATCGCAACAAATGTCGTAGACGACGTTATGGCGTATATTCGTCAGAAGAAGGAGCTTGCAGATGAGCTGGAGCAAAAATGGTTCAATGACGACACTTATCGAGTCAGAATTCACTCTCGATCAGCTGGAGGTGTCGGTGTTGGCGTATGGTATAAGTAGGTGCTGATGATGAGAAAAAGTCGATTTTTTTTATCTGTGCTTATCTTGCTCATGCTGCTCACGATGCTACCTCATCCTCTTGTAGCAGAGAAGCTTGAACTGGATGGCTTGACGCCGCAGAAGATACTCGAGCTCAGCAATAAGGAAGTGGAGGAGTTGTATGGAGTTAAGAATTACTTTCCTCTTTCCATAACTATGGTCATAAACAAGAAAAAAGTAAAATTGGACCTGCGAGAGGATCTAATAAATAAGCGCCTCAAATATTATAAAGATAACCAAATTGATATTGGTAACGATAAATATAAAGGGTTTGAGATCGTGTATGGTGAGGATCACGGTGACCGGCTGATTGGCGGATTAATGGAGTATTCCGGGTACTCAGTTGAAGGTAACTCTGTTTCTACGGAAGGTGTAAAATGGACAGCGGGCTGGAGCGGGGTTAAGATTAATGAATTTAACTTGATCAAGGCACCTTGGAATGACGCTGATATACCGATAGAGAGAAGCAAACTTTTTGAAAATAAAAAGATCTACCAAAAATTTGTGGATGATGGCGTATTCGAAAATGCGATTCAAATTGCACTGAATAAGGAGTATGCGGGACGCCGTTACGAGGAATTTATATATAATAATCAAAACTCAGGTTTGATTAGAGAGATCGTATATGATGCCAATCAGAAGCCGAAGAGCGAAAGATGGGTCGATTATGTGCATATTCTCCAGCCTCCGACTTATTTTTCTGAGGGCTACGGGACGGTTTATATTAAGAGCAAGAACGGACGCACTTATTTGGACATTCCGATAGCCGCTTTAAGTGCTGCGGATCAGCCGGATCTGTCCGCGATGTTCGATACGTTACCGATGATGTCTAGTGCGGGCAAGGAGGTAATCGTCGGTGTTCGGGTAACATCGACATTCCCTGAGGCGGTGACTGCTGGTTACAGCTGGTCGATCACCAACGGCGGCAACAGGTTGACTTCAACAATATTCTCGGGGCACGGGGAGACAGAAACGGGTAAACTGACCCTTGAAAAAGGGAAGGAATACTTGATGTATGCGACTTTTACCATGCCGGAGAACGATGTGGCGATTCAGTTCAAGATCAACGAGAAGGGGGCTTCGCCTAAGGAGAAGTATCTCGCTAACAATATGATACAGTCCGCACCAAGTGCAATCCGATGGGCTCAACCGAAGCCGCTTGCATACAATGTGCTGACGAAAAAGGTTGCTCTCCCTATCATGGGAGGGAATGCGTTGACAGCTCATCTTGTCTTACCGAAGGGACAATGG
This sequence comes from Paenibacillus sp. EB106-04-04-XG159, assembly GCF_058791835.1. Taxonomy (NCBI): domain Bacteria; kingdom Bacillati; phylum Bacillota; class Bacilli; order Caryophanales; family Paenibacillaceae; genus Paenibacillus; species Paenibacillus sp. EB106-04-04-XG159. The sequence goes on from NZ_JBYTDY010000002.1 coordinate 113,583, forward strand.
AAAGGCAATGCCAGCGGTTCGCTTGGCGTAGTCAATGGGTCGGCGAATCTTCTGCGAAGCTTCACTGTTACGAACAATCCTATTGTAAATGAAGAAAGTGCGACGATTACCCGTAAACCAATCGCGAACTTCACGATCGATCGCAAAGACTTCGGAGATGATCCGATCAACAAGCATTGGTCGCCTCATGATAATCCTGCGGTACCTCTGACCAAGACCGGGCAGATTAGCTACAGCGGCTCTGTGCAGCGAAACTACGAATATACTTATCAGGTCTGTGATATAGATGAAAAGGGTAATACCGATTGCACCACGTATACAGATAGGGGCACGGCAACGGCTGATTTTCCTTCGGGTACAGACAGCCCCGTCTATGAGATGTATGTCTATAATGGCCGCGAGAAGATGCCTAAGCAGAGCTATAAGAATGAAATTGAGAAAAATGAAGGGACTTCCCACGCGAAGAAGTTATGGTGGGAGAGTGAGCCGTACCTCTATGATGTGATCCGCTGGATGTATCATCTGGATGAGAAGGATGAGGCATATGGCTGGACTGCGGTAGGCGGACAGTATAAAAGATCATTCACGCAGCAGGCGAGCGCTTCCGTGAAGTGGCAGACCGAGAGCACCTTGAAGCAACAATATGAGCAAGCTCGTAAGGCTGCAGCGAGCAAGAGCGATCGCAAGTCCTTATATGACAAAGCGGTATTCGCAACCGATAAGGAGCTGCAGAAGTATGCTTATCCGATCAAATCAGGCTATTATTTTAATCCTGCCGGCAGCTATACGTTTACAGTAGAGACGGTGTCTTTTAAACCGACAAACGATGATACGCAGGATCACAAGGATCTCGTGAGTACACTTGTGGACTCCTTCCGTTATGAGAGCGACCTGATCTATATTAACCAACATAAGGATGCGGTTAATATTCGCGATGAACAGCTGCCGAAGCGCGGAGCCGGCTACGATCGCAAGCCAGGTGTCCTTACGGCGAAGAACAATCAAGGAGTAGACGGTCAAGTGATGCTCCAAGTGTTGGATCGAAGCGCAGATGGGTCGCGTTATAGCAAGAAAGTGGAAGAAATCAAACATTCACAAGAAAGCACCGGCTTCACGCATGAATACTGGAAGAGAGTGCTCGAAGGATATGCGGATTCGAAGACAGCGGACAGCTACGATAAATACCGCTATCGGGAATATGTGAAATCTGGCCAGGAGATGTACAAGATCACGGAGAAGACAACCGTGACGATCGTCGTCAATCCTGAGAACATCCCTGTCTACACCCACGCCCAGATGCCGAATGGCGAGTACAATGTGCGAGTATGGATCGATGCTGCTCAACTAACAAGAGGCAATCACGAATATAAGAAGTTAGGAACACTAGCAGGAATCGATAATCTAGACAACATGGAGATCACGGTTATGGGATCGATGCATGATGATCTGGACAATTAATAGCATAATATAAGTGCGGGTACCAGAACCCCACATATACGGGCTAATGAATCTTCGAACGAATCAGTTAAACGTAATGTTAGAAGAAGCACGTGAGTCATTAGTTCTTGATTATGTAGCTGTGCCACGATCGTTTATTACGACGTGGCACTTTTTATCGTTCTCTAGTTTGTGATAGACACGTTTTGAGAATAAATTTCTAGCGGAAGGCGGTGAGTTAGGATGCTAAAAATGCTTGTCGTCGATGATGATAAGTTTGTCAAAACTATATTTAAGTAGAATGATAGGTTTGAATAAAGATAACATATATAGGAAGTGACATTTTGCGCGACAATCAAGAACCGTCCCTCCCCTGTCACACGCGAATTTTGGCGTTTATGTAAATATTTATACAAAAAAGCTGGTAATCCAGTAATAAATACCGTAATATGGTAGGGGGCTATTTTATTTGGGGGAATTTTCATACACAAGGTTATTCGAGGTGGGAATATTTAGGTGTTGGCAGCGGTTGAATTTTCAGAATACATCAAAGGGAGAGACTCAATTAACAATGAAAAAGATATTAATATTTGTATTAACTATTTCTATGGTTGCTATCCTTGCGGGATGTGGTGGGAAAGACAACTTAACAGTTTTTAAGAGTGAAGACAACAAGTTTCAGGTAAGTGCCTCTGATAGTTGGAAAGATGCGGACGGCACGTTACATCCAGATAGCAGCCTTCAAATCTATAATCCTCAAAAAGAAAAATATTTCATGGCAATACTTGAATCTAAAGAGGATTTCACCGATTTTTCACTACAATCGTATTTTGATATAGTTACCGAATCATTCGTTTCTTCATTGGACACTCCAACCCAAGGAGATGTAAAAGAAGTTACGATTAATGGTAATAAGGCGCTACAATATACGCTTGAAGGTAATGCAGACAATGTAAATGTTGCTTATTTAGTCACCGTTATCGAAACACCTACACATTATGGTCAATTGGTAGCTTGGACGCTTAAGAGCAAATGGGATGGATATAAAGACGAATATACGAATTTGATCAACAGTTTTACAGAAGTAAAATAATCCCTGACCTCTTGACCTGTATAGTTCTGAAATACCCCATTAGCATGATACTAAATTATTAATAATAGCCTTTATTTAGGGGCTGTCCAATACGTCACTAAAAAGTAAAAGTAGATGGAGATAAACGCACGTTTTATCTCCATCTGCTTTTTTGTTTATTTGGGGTTATTGAAAGTAGTTCTTTAAAAATAGCTCTCTGATCCTATCGAACAATTAACAGAAAAAATATTTATTCATTAGATTAATATGAAAAAAATATTATTGTCCAAATATTGGGTGGGTGCTATACTGATGTCAAAGTCAACCCGAAGGAGAGAAAATCATCATGAGCGACGCATCACGGCCTGTTCAAGAAAGAACTGGAGAAGGGCCGACTTTATTTACAATGATTCAGAATGTCTATGAAAGCTTCAGCGTGACGGAGAAACGGATCGCCGATTTAATCCTAAATTCTCCGGAAACGATCATTTATAATACGGTCACGCAGGTTGCCGAAGTTCTTGAAGTAGCACAGTCCACTGTCACGAGATTTTGTCGTACGATTGATTTACGAGGCTATCAAGAGCTGAAAATTCGTCTAGCCCAGGAGTTAGAGCGTAGACAGCCTGCTCCACAGATGCAAGAAGTTCAGAGCTTTCCCATGCAGTTGGCGAACAATGCAGCCAATAGCATTCTGGATGCTGCCTCGCATATTGAGGAGTCTGTACTCGAATCCGCGGTAGCGGCGATTGTAAGTGCCAGAAAGATTCATATATTTGGGCTTGGGGAATCGGGCCCGATGGCTCAGCTGCTTAAGATCAAACTGCTGGGACTTGGACTCATGGTTGATGCACAGGCAGATATTCATCTGCAGTCTATTGCGGCGGCGCATCTTGATTCGAGAGATGTAGCGATCGGCATATCGCAGCAGGGCAGCACAAAGGATATCGTGGCGGCCATGCAAGCTGCCCGCAGATCTGGGGCGAGGACGATTTGCATCACCGGATATGGAAAATCCCCTGTCACAGAAGTTTCGGATATTAGCCTAGTCTGCTTCAACCGAGGATTGAGCAATATTGTAGAAGGCTTCAAGAGTAAAGCCTCGATCTTGTACGTTATTGAACTGTTAAGCGTAAGTTTGACGCTCAAAATGTCAGACCAGTCGCATGATTGAAGGCGATGTGAAAGCTAACTTGTCAGGGGCTTCCAACGGGAAGAACGATGGCGTGTTAATTATTGCGGGAGGTGGTAGCATAGGATATTACTTCGGCGAAAGGCGGTGTCTTTCATTCCGAACGGGTTGTAACCAGCATGATTGATACGATCCATCGCTATGATGCATCTGTACGCATTTCCAAGCCGTAACAGGCTTATCGGTATTCGTCGGGCAGTATACTACGCAGTATGAGTTGTTGATGGCGGCCTCCACGATTATGGTGCTGCCGGTTGTACTTGTATATATTGTGATGCAAAAACAATTCATCCTAGGGATTACATCAGGTGCGATAAAAGGCTAAGGAGGAACCAAAATGGTTCATTTGAGAAAAGTTGTTGCCTTTATTATTGTTGCTATGATGCTTGTAACCACTGCAGCTCCAGGCTATGCGAATGCAGATGCTAGCGAGGGGCAGCTTGATCTCCATGATGTGAAGGATGAAAACGCGATGTATCAAAAAATTATCGACGCCGAAGCGGAGTGGCTTGCCAGTCTGCAATTCGAAAAGGGTGCGATTCCTACGTACAGCATGCCGATTTCCAACTATAAGGATAAGTACAAGGTAATTCCTTATTTTACCAACATTGCTTTACTGGGTTTACTGGAAAAACCCGAGTATAAGGATGTCGTAAAAAACTACATGGACTGGTATTTTGCTCATTTGAATCATGGCAAGGGGCCGGAAGCACCAGATGGTTCGGTATACGATTATATGATCGAAACGGATCGCATTACAGAAACGCCTACTCTAGATTTTGACTCGACGGATTCCTATGCGTCCACCTTCTTGAATGTGCTGCGCAAGTATGCAGAAGTAACGGGGGATACGGCGTATGTGGCAGATCATAAGGATGAGATTCTGTTGATCGCTTCTGCGATGCTATCTACTCTGCAAGCGGATGGCCTGACATGGGCAAAGCCGACCTATAAAGTGAAATATTTGATGGACAACACAGAGGTGTACAAAGGTCTCAAAGATATGGAATGGATTGCAGAGCATATTTTTGCAGATGCGGCAGAGACAGCCAAGTTTAGGGCGCTCAAAGAGAAGGTTCATACAGCCATTCAATCTGAGCTCTGGCTTGAAAACAAACAAATGTACTCTCCCGGAAAAATGGATGGGGGATCCCTGCTAAATCCGGCCTGGCAGACATTCTATGCTGATGCAACGGCTCAGCTCTTCCCGATCTGGACAGGTATTATTGCTCCGGACAGCGAGCGGGCGGTGCAATTGTACAATAGCTTTAATGAGCATCATCCGGGCTGGTCGACATTGGATAAGCCAGACGCATTTCCTTGGGCAATGATTGCCTATACGGCTGCCCTTATGGGAGATAAGGTGCGTGTCGATCAATTTTTGCAATCGATCGAAGCGACTTATGTGGATCAGGAACATCCATGGCCATGGTATGTCATGGAAAGCGGGCTGACGATGCTGGCTGCCTCGCATATTCAGAAGTTGGTGCAGGAGCCGATTCAATTTGAAATGGCCTCGATTCAGGATGGCGATGTCATTGAAGCATTTCCTCTCCAATTGACAGGTACCGCTAACGGCTTGCATGATATCGAAGTTATTTTTACTCAACAACTCACAGGCCAGAGGAAAGTATTTCACGCAGTACCCGAAGGGAATACTTGGAAAATTGAGCTGGTAGGGCTGGTTAACGGTAATTATCAGGTGAAAGTAAATGCCATGGATCGATTTAACAATATTCATTTTACTCGTGACTTAGGGGTCACAGTTCGGCTTGGAGCTGAAGGTGAAGGAATGGCTAAGGTCACGATCAAGGCAGACCCCGAGCTGCTGCGCCGCAATGAAAGCACGCATATCGTGATCGAAGCATTTAATCAGGATGGCAAGCAGTTGGATCTGTCCGATGCGAAAATTACTTATCATATGGATCGGCAAAATCTGCTCGTGCCTGACGGCGAAAATCGCTTCACGCTGCGCGGCTTGCCTTTGGATCAGACTGTTGATCATATTAAGCTATGGGCGTTCGTGACTCGAGGCAATGATGTGCTGAAGACCGATGAGCTTGTGATACGCATTTCTCGCCAGGCTGCGACGAAGCAGGATGAAATGCTGGATGTCTTTGCGGGTTGGCTGGCTAGACGCCAATTGGAAACCGGGGCAATTACACGGAATGAAAAGCAAGACTATATCGATCCGACGATGTCCAATATCGCTGCGCTCGGTTTGTTGTTAAGACCGGAGACGGTGGAATTGGCTGAACGATATATCGCGGATTATGTCGGCAGCTGGAATTGGGGAGATCGATTCGGCGTTTATGGAACCAAGTATGAGATGAAGCTGAATGAGCAAAGTGGGGCTTGGACTTCAACAGAGGACTATAAGAGCGCTGCCGCGAATATTGCTACCTTCATCACGTTGCAGCGCGCCTATTATGAACGTACCGGCAAGTTCGTGATTACCCAATATCAGCTTGATATACTGACAGGCGGTCTGGGCCTGATGGCTCTGCAGGCCGCTGACGGCTTGATGTGGCAGAAGAAGGATGGTCAAGTCAAACATTTGCAGGATAATGTGCTGGCTCTGCAAGGAATGAACGATAGTGTGTGGCTCTTCCGCAATCATTTTAAAGATGATGGTCCGGCATCGTACTTTGAAGGTTATAAGGAAATGCTGCGCAAAGGCATTGAAGATAAGCTCTGGGATAAAGAGACCAAACAATACGTGATGTCAATGGATGCCGCGGATCAGTCTACCGCAGTAGATTGGAGTAAATGGGAGGACGCATGTGCTCAGCTTACGGCGATTGCGGCAGGCGCTATTGCTCCGGAAAGCGATGAGGCAAAAGCTATATATGCGGCTGTTAACAATCATTTTCCGAAATGGGCGTCTGCAGAAAAGGTGAGTGGCCTGCATGGTATCGCCGCATACGTGGCGACGCTCATGGGAGATCACGATCGTGCGATGGCTTGCCTGACACGGATGACAGATGCGATCAAGAAAGGCAAATTGCCGGCTGATTGGAATGTGGAAAGTACTGGCTACGCGATGCTTGCTGCTCATGCAGTGAAGGATGTGCAAAAGGAAGACAAGAAAAAACTGAGAGCTTTGATTGTAGATGCAAAACAACTACATGCTAAAGCCAAGGAAGGTTCTTCTGTTGGCTGCTATCCGATCGGCTCGAAAGCTCTGTTGAAAGAAGCCATTGCAGCAGCTGAGGTTGTTGTTAAAGATAAGGCAGCAGTGCAAGCGGATGTTGACGCAGCGGCAGCAGCTCTTGAGAAGGCGATAGAGAGATTTAAGAACTCTATCATTAGCACATAAATAAATATTTAAGCTCGATAAAAAATTAAAGAGGCATCACGTAAGATTGATTTTACGTGATGCCTCTTTAATTTGATGTTAATCAGTTCGATATAAATGGAATATTTTTATATAAACCTGTACAGAACCTTTCGCACATTTACTGGCGTTCATCATCGGCTTCAGTGCGATCTTTGATTTCGTTATCAAATCGAGCCGTTTTAGTTGGTAAATACAGGGGCATGAATTATAATTATACATATCAAAACTGCTAGAGTATAGGAAGGAGCGAGATGCTATCTTTTATGCGCATAGCAAAGGATTTAATGGAGTAACAGAATATCAGCCGTTAAAAGCGCACTTGGAAGGTGTGGCTAATCGATGTAGAAGCTATGCGGACGTGTTCGGAGCCGGGGAGATTGCATATCTGACAGGAGTATTGCATGACATAGGGAAGTATTCGGCCGAGTTTCAGGAGAGAATTCGCGGAAGCAGCATTCGTGTCGATCATTCGACGGCAGGCGCTCAATGGATTATGCAACGAGAAGTATATCAGCAGATGATCGGGAGCAAATTCGGTATTTATTTTGCTCGTCTTGTCGCTTACATGGTTGCCGGGCATCATGGTGGACTTAGAAATTATGGAACGATGGATGAAGAAGGGACATTGAAACACCGCTTGTCCAAGCCTCATGAGCTTATACCGGAATGGTCGAAGGCCTGGGAAGAGATTGACATTACTCCAGGTCATCGATGGAACATTCCCCTGTTTCAGGTGAAGGGATTAACGAATCATGACATTGCTTGGAAGTATAGTTTTTTTGGTAGGATGCTATATTCATGCTTGGTTGATGCAGATTCGATCGATACAAGAGATTATTGTAATGATGATGACCGGAAGCTCATGAATAAGAAAATGGCGCCGTCAATGCAGCAATTGCTGACCAATTTCGATGAATATATGCGTCAAAAAATGAAGCATGCCAAAGATACCGAAGTGAATCGTTATCGTCGCCAAATTTTAGAAGCATGTGATCGCCAAGCTGAGTCGAAGCCAGGGCTCTTTACTTTATCAGTCCCTACAGGTGGAGGGAAGACATTATCTTCGTTATCTTTTGCCCTGCGTCATGCGAAAAAACATGGATTGCGTCGTATCATCTACGTGATTCCGTTCACAAGTATTATTGACCAGACGGCTAAAATATTCCGTGAGGCTCTGGGCGTAGAAGCGATATTGGAGCACCATAGTAATTTTAATGAAGAGGAATACCAAGAAAATTACGGACCTGACGATGTGAGACGGTTAAAGTTAAGCACAGAAAATTGGGATGCGTCAGTGATCGTGACGACTTCGGTACAATTTTTCGAATCGCTCTTTTCGAATAAAAGAAGCAAATGCAGAAAGTTGCATAATATCGCAAACTCAGTCATTATCATCGATGAGGCGCAGAGCCTCCCGAGAGGATATGTCACTCCTTGCCTGCGATCGATGGAAGAACTGGTGCAATCTTATGGAAGTTCAGTTGTACTTTGCACAGCTACACAGCCAACATGGGAAGAACTCGGTGCGACGCCAATTGAAATAATGGATCATCCGACACCAGATCAACTGTTAGAGGTATTTAAGCGTGTCGAAGTCACTGTTCATGGAATCGCTTCCGAAGTGATGCCGGATACGAATGTAGTCGAGTGGATGGCACAATCGGAACAAGTGCTGTGCATCGTAAATACACGTAAGCATGCGAAGTTGTTATTCGATAAATTGAAAAAGGAGCAATTAACAGGAATCTATCACTTGAGCGGACGTATGTACGGAAAGCATCGGCTAGAATTGATTGAAGAGATCAAAGAAAGGTTGGAGAATTCCCTCCCTTGTCGGGTAGTCTCTACACAACTCATTGAGGCTGGTGTAGATGTTGATTTTCCTTTGGTGCTCCGCTCCATGGCAGGACTCGATTCGATAGCACAAGCTTCAGGTAGATGCAATCGCGAGGGTCGAATGGCGATGGGAGAAGTTCGTGTATTTTATCCAGAAAAGCATGGTATGCCATCCAAGGGTTGGATGAAGGAAACGGCTATTGAGGCACAAAACGTTCTTCATTATGTACAGGAAGGGCCATTATCTATCATAGCGATGCAGCAATATTTTGAGCGTATTTATGGTATTTGCGATGGGAAAGTGGCTCAAGTCACCGATTCGAAAAATATTATGGCGATGAGTAAGTCAACGAATCTTGAGGTCCCGTATGAAGATATCGCTAAGGAGTTTGAATTTATTGAAAGCAGCACACATGCCATTGTAATTCCACACGATGACAAAGCACGTTCATTGATAGATGAGATTAAGATAACAAGGTATCCAATGCAGCTATTGCGACAATTGCAACCGTATACCGTTCAGGTTTATACCCACGAGCTAATGGCATTCAAGCGGAAGGATTTACTTGCATCGGCTGGAGGCGTTCTCTATTTGCTAGATTTAGCCTACTACGACGAACAAGCGGGACTATTGCAACCCGATGAATTCATTGAACATGAGGTATTCATATTTTAAAAGAGGAGAGGGTCCTATGGGCTATGGCATCAAGTTAAGGGTGTGGGGCGATTACGCATGCTTCTCACGTCCTGAAATGAAAGTAGAGCGAGTAAGCTACGATGTGATGACACCCTCGGCTGCAAGGGGGGTCTTAGAAGCCCTACACTGGAAACCGGCGATCAAATGGGTCATTGATCGGATCCACGTAATTAACCCTATTCAATTCGAGAATATTCGGAGAAATGAAGTAGAATCCAAGGCATCGAAGAAGAAACCTAATATCTATGCTGCAGAAGAGCGACAGCAACGTGCTGCATTGGTCTTGCGAAATGTTGAGTATATTATCGAAGCTCACTTCGAGATGACAGACCGCTGTGGAGAAGAAGATACACCAGAGAAACACTATAACATTTTTTTGCGTAGAGCAAGACAGGGCCAATGCTTCCATCAACCGTATTTCGGAACGAGGGAATTCCCAGTGAAATTCGAACTCGTGGAGTCTGAGCTGGATATGAGAGAGAGTGCTCTCTCGGGAACTGTTGATCTCGGTTACATGTTATTCGATCAAGCCTATGTATTTGATGCGAAGGGGGAGGTCAAGCAAGTAACACCATACTTTTTCCGCGCACAGATGGTTGATGGTGTGATCGATGTACCGGCGTGGAAGGAGGTCATGCGATGATTTTACAAGCATTGCATTCTTATTATCAGACTCTGCTTGAACAGGAAGGGGATCAAATGCCTCGCGAAGAGTATTCTTCAGCAGATGTATCCTTTGAAATGTACTTGGATGAGACAGGCCGAGTGACTTCGGTTAGGTCCTTTGTGAACGAGCGTGGGAAAAATATGAAGCTTACCATGATTGTTCCTAAGCAGCCCAAGCGATCAGGTTCAGGGGTAAACCCTTATTTTATGTGTGAGAAGGCAGAATATTTATTTGGATCGGCGTTGTCGATGCGAGAAGCATGTCGAGATGGAATGAAAAGTTTATGGCGTGCGGTGCTAAGTTATGATACTTCAGGTTCACCAGAGATTTGTGCACTAGAAGCATTTCTGGATCAGTCTGTGGATTCACTAGCAGATCAGTTGAATCAAGTGCTTGGAGACGACGTGGTCGAAGCTTTGAGCAAAGGTGGATTATGCGCTCTGAAGTTTGCTCCAACCGGGAAGTATTTACATCAGGACCGCCATGTGCAGCAATCTTGGGAACGTTATTTTCAGAGCTTGCAAGGGGAACCGGATACGGAAGAACAAATGTGTCTAATTACGGGAGAAATGACACCGATGAACCAAATTGCTAGACTTCACCCGAGCATCAAAAATGTCATCGGAGCGCAGTCGTCTGGTGCAGCCATTGTATCTTTTAACATTCCATCGTTCTGTTCCTACGGTAAGGATCAATCTTATAATGCACCAACCTCTCAAAAGGCTGCTGATGCCTATGGCTATGTACTAAACCGATTGTTAGCAGACCCAAAGCATCGCGTACGTATGAATGATGCTACAGTCGTCTTCTGGGCAGAAACGGCTGCCGAGGAGGAGCAGGGTTTGCTTGCAAATCTGTTTGAAACCTATAGCGATGAAGAAGCTGATATGGATACAGATCTGGAAATACAGGATGCTACAAGTGTGAGGACACGCTTAAAAGGTGCCTTGGAGCGGGTGCGTCAAGGGCAAGAATTTAGAGATACTTTCGATGATTTAAAGGTGGATACGAAATTCTATATTTTGGGACTTTCACCGAATGCTGCACGATTATCGGTTCGCTTCTGGTATACAGGAACGCTAGAGGAAATCGGCGGTAAAGTGTGGCAGCATTATAAGGATTTATCCGTTAGTGGTCTTGAGAGGACACCAACTATTCGCCAATTGCTACGAGAATTGGCAGTGGCGCGTGATTGGAAGAATGTCCCGCCGAATATGGAAGGGCAGATGTTCAGATCGATTCTCCTAGGTTTACCTTACTCGAGAGCTGTTTTTGCACAGTTGATGAGTCGTATTCGTGCGGAGTCGGATGATCCGAAGAAAGGCTTATATAAAATCGGCGCCGTCCGGGCTGCGATCATTAAAGCTTTTCTCACTCGTAATGCACGTTTGAATCAGGATTGTAAAATGGAGGGAGAATTGACCATGGCTTTAAATGAACAATCGACCAGCGTGCCTTATCATTTAGGCAGACTATTTGCCTGCTTGGAAAAGACACAGAGTGATGCATTGGGAAAAGGGATTAATGCGACAATTCGAGATCGTTTTTGGGGATCAGCATCAGCAACACCTGCTACGACATTTCCACGCCTTATTAGTGTTTCTAGGCATCATATCGCGAAAGACGAGCAGTGGGGATGGAAGAATGATCAGTTAATTCAGCAAGTTATCAATGCATTACCAGAGCAGCTTCCAAGAAGATTATCGCTTGAAGAGCAAGGGATGTTCGCACTAGGTTACTATCATCAGAAACAAAGCTTTTATTCGAAAAAATCAAATGATAGCCAAAATGATGAAGAAAGAGGGATTGAAAAATGAGCGAAAAAACGCCTTTAACCCAAAGATATGAATTTGTATTGTTGTTTGATGTGGAGAACGGAAATCCAAATGGAGACCCGGATGCTGGGAATCTACCACGTCTTGATCCAGAAACGGGCTGCGGCCTGGTTACTGATGTATGCATGAAGCGTAAAGTCCGCAACTATATTGAGCTTGCGATGGCGAATGAAGAATCCTATGAGATCTATGTGAAAGAAGCAGCGGTATTAAATAATTTAAACAAAGAAGCGTTTCTAAATTACCCCGAGATGGAACTAAAGGAAAATAAGACAGATAAAATGGAAGCGAAGAAAAAAGAAGATCAACAGACGCTAGCAAGCTGGATGTGCAACAAATATTATGATATTCGTGCTTTTGGTGCGGTCATGACGACGGGGGTTAACTGCGGTCAAGTCAGAGGTCCTGTACAATTTACTTTCTCGAAAAGTGTAGATCCGATCTCTCCTCATGATGTGACAATCACGCGGATGGCGGTTACGAATGAGAGGGATGCGGAGAAAGAGCGTACGATGGGGCGAAAAAGTATTGTTCCTTACGGTCTTTATCGATTGGAAGGCTTCGTATCAGCGCCACTGGCGAACCAGACACAATTTGGACAAGAAGATTTGGAATTGCTATGGTCTGCTCTTATAAATATGTTTGATCATGATCGGTCTGCATCGCGAGGCAAGATGGCCGCTCAAAAATTAATTGTATTTGAACATGAGAGTAAATTAGGCAATGCGCCGGCACATAAGTTATTTAATCTATTAGAAGTGAAGCGCAAACCGGAAGTGGAGATCGCTCGTTCTTTCACTGACTATGATTGGTCGATAGGACAAGCTCCTGCAGGTGTATCCATCAAGGAATTGTTATAAGTATTGAACATGGTGAATGAAGCTGATGATTATTTGATGATCTCTGGTATTCAGCACTATGCGTTCTGTCCGAGGCAATGGGCACTCATTCATATTGAGCAGCAATGGAAGGAAAATATATTAACGACAGAAGGAAATCATGTCCATCGACGAGTCGATGATGTGAATTTCGATGAAACCCGTAAGGATTTACGAATCGTACGTTCTGTTCCAGTTGCCTCAGAACAGCTGCGGATTCGTGGTGTCGTGGATATGCTAGAGCTACGCTGCCAAGAGACGAGCTCGACGGATACGATGATTTTAAAAGGACGACAAGGCCACTGGAAAGTAACACCTGTGGAATATAAGCGTGGTAAACCTAAATCAGATGATCGCGATGCAGTGCAACTGTGCGCACAAGCGATGTGTCTTGAGGAAATGCTCGGATTTACTATCTCATCGGGTACGATCTACTACGATGAGGTAAGAAAGCGGGAGGAGATTGGGTTTTCTGGCTCACTTCGTGAACGCATTAGTCGTACGAGCAGACGGTACCAAAGAGATACAGGTTCCAATTCTCAATCTTGAATCAATTGTCATATTTGGATACAAAGTTGTAAGTCCAGAAGCGATGAATCTATGCGTGGAGAATAACGTGTCGCTTGTTTTTCTGACTCCTAGCGGAAGATTTAAGGCTCGAGTTACAGGAGAAACTACAGGAAATGTACATTTACGGAGAACACAGTATCGTTGGAGTGATCGAGAAGAGCAGTCTTTGCTTCTAGCTAAGAGATTTTTATATGCCAAAATTGTAAATGCTAGAGTGTCCATTAAGCGTACCTTACGTGATCATTCGGATAAAATTAATGTGGATCAGTGCAAGACTGTTTCGTCTCTTCTTGAAAGACAGCTAAAAGAGGTAACTGGAAGTCAATCGCTTGATGAACTTCGCGGTGTCGAAGGGTTAGCAGCAAGGTATTATTTCTCGGCCTTACCTGAACAAATTCTTGTGAATAAGCAGCATTTTCAATTTACTGGCCGTATGAAGAGACCGCCCAAAGATCGAGTGAATGCGTTGCTATCGTTCCTGTATACTTTATTAGCAAATGATGTGACACATGCGCTAGAGACGGTTGGACTAGACCCGCAAGTAGGTTTCTTGCATCGAGATCGACCCGGAAGAAATAGTCTGGCCTTAGATTTAATGGAAGAGTTCCGTGTATATATTGCAGATCGAACTGTATTAACGCTTATTAATCGACAGCAAATCTCTTACGATGATTTTATTGAAAAGGAATCTGGAGCATTTATTCTAACAGAAAACGCGCGCAAAATTGTATTAACCGAATGGCAACAGCGGAAGAGGGATCAGATCCAACATCCATTTTTCGATGAGAAAATTGATATCGGTTTGTTGCCTTATTCGCAAGCGATGTTACTGGCTAGGTATATGAGAGGGGATTTAGATGACTATCCTCCATTTTTCTGGAAGTAGAGGTACAGGATTATGATGGTGTTGATTACGTATGATGTGAATACGATCACTCCCGAAGGACAGCGCAGATTAAGGCAGGTTGCTAAGACTTGTGAAAACTACGGTCAACGGGTTCAGAATTCTGTGTTCGAGTGTTTACTTGATCCTCAACAATTTAAAGAATTACAATTGACATTACAACAAATTGTTGATCCTAAGACTGATAGTCTAAGGTATTACCGTTTAGGTGCAAAATGGCAGGGGAAGGTCGAGCATTTTGGTGCCAAGCAGGGATATAACCCAGAAGGTTTTCTGTTTATTTAGTGTATGCGAACCTGAAGTGCACATCAAAACCCTAAGGGGTTCGCAACCCCTTGCTGGACATGGGATTTCAGCGATTCTTCGAGAAAATAAGGCGAAATGAGCGGCTAGTTTTTAGAGGTTCGCGGAAATCCCCTTCAAAACATAGGTTTCATAAGGCATTTTAATGCATACTGTCGCTCCTTACGCAGGAGCGTGGATTGAAATACTAGTAACCCGATAGGGTGCACGTTTAGTTCTACGTCGCTCCTTACGCAGGAGCGTGGATTGAAATGCAGATGAAACAGCAGCTGGACGAGCATGGAAGCAGTCGCTCCTTACGCAGGAGCGTGGATTGAAATGCATATGGATCAACGAGACCCTCTGCCAAGCGGACGTCGCTCCTTACGCAGGAGCGTGGATTGAAATGCTAAGCTTGCCATTAGCACCAGCAGATGTTTCCGTCGCTCCTTACGCAGGAGCGTGGATTGAAATCTTCTCGCTGTTTACACATCACGCATTGTTTATCGTCGCTCCTTACGCAGGAGCGTGGATTGAAATAGACCATGCCTATTAGACTTCGTGAGGCGCTTCGTCGCTCCTTACGCAGGAGCGTGGATTGAAATTCGAATAGTGGTTACAGATTTGTTATATTTGAAGTCGCTCCTTACGCAGGAGCGTGGATTGAAATAATACAGTCGCAATTGTCTTTGCAGTTGATAAGTGGTCGCTCCTTACGCAGGAGCGT